>JBBSIT010000500.1:0-4218 GCA_038231995.1 Acetobacterales bacterium
CGATCAGCCGCTCGATCTCGGGGCCGCCCATCAGGACATCAGAATGGCAGCTTCATCCCGCCGGGGAGCTGCATGCCGCCGGTGACCTTCTCCATCTCCTCCGCCGTCATCGCCTCCAGCTTGCGCTTGGCCTCGGCGTGGGCGGCGACGATCAGGTCCTCCAGCATCTCCATCTCCGCCGGGTCGTCGGCCAGCTTGGGGTCGATCTTGACCCGGCGCAGGTCGCCCTTGCCCGACAGTACGGCGGTGACCATGCCGGCGCCGGCGCTGCCCTCGACCTCGGCGGCCTCCAGCTTGGCCTGCATCTCCGCCATCTTGGTCTGCATCTGGCTGGCCTGCTTCATCAGCCCTGAAAGGTTCTTCATCGGTCGTCCTCCACTGTGTTCGGTCCATCGTCGTCCGCCGGCTCCATGTCCGGCGGCGGGAACTCGGGCATACCGGGTTCAAGCGGGCTGGCTTCGGCCATCAGCCCGTAAGCATCCGCCCGGCTGTCGCGCACCGCCTGGAGCTGCGCGCCGGGGAACGCATCGAGGATGGCCCGCACCAGCGGATGCTCGGCCGCCACCTGCCGCCGCGCGGTGTCGGCGGCCAGGCCCTGCTCGGCCAGGGTGGGCTCGCCCGCCTCCTGCGACAGCGCGATCGTCCAGCGCTGCCCGGTCGCATCCAGCAGCAGCGCTGCCAGCCGCGGCGCCAGGTCGCGCGGCGCGTCCCGCTCCGGCCGCAGCTCGATCACCGGGGGCGCGAAGCGCACGAGATGGACCGCGTGCAGCAGGAACCCATGCAAGGTCGGCTCCCGCCGCTCCGCCACCAGCATGGCGACGTCGCGAAAACTCGACAGGCGCGGCGCCGGCGGCGTGTCCGGCGCAGGCTGCATGGCGGCCTGCGGCGCTCCGTTGGCGACGGCGCGGACCGTGCCGCCCTCAAAGGGCGGCGGGGCCGTTTGCCGTGCCGGCGGGGCCGGGCCGGCCTCGGTCAACTTCCGCACCAAGTCGCCCGGCAGCGGCAGGTCAGCCACGTAGCACAGCCGGATCAGCACCATCTCCGCCGCGGCCCGGCGGTCCGCCGCCTGCTCGACCTCCTGCGTCCCCTTCAGCAGCATCTGCCACGCGCGGCCCAGCACCGGCATCGACAGCCGGTCCGCGAGCGCCGCGCCCCGCGTACGCTCGGCCTCCGGCAACTCGGCGCCGTCGCGCAGCGCGGGGACCGACTTGAGCCGGGTCAGCGTGTGGGTCAGCTCCAGCAGGTCCGACAGCAACAGGCCGAGATCGGCGCCGCGCTCATGCGCCCGGTCGGTGATCGCCAGCGCCTGGTCGGGCCGGCCGGCCCTCACCGCGTCCATCAGGTCGAACAGCGCCGTGCGGTCCGCAATGCCCAGCATGTCCGCGACTTGCGCGCCAGTTATAACGTCGCCGTCGCCTGCGCCCTGCGCGATCGCCTGGTCGAGTAGCGAGAGCCCGTCGCGCACGGACCCGTCGGCCGCACGGGCGATCAGGTCCAGCGCATCCGGCGCCACGGCCACGCCCTCCGCCTGGGCAATCCGGGCGAAATGCGCGGACAATTCCGCCACAGACACGCGCCTTAGATCAAAACGCTGGCAGCGCGACAGGACGGTGATCGGCACCTTGCGTATCTCTGTGGTGGCGAACACGAACTTGACGTGCGGCGGCGGCTCCTCGAGCGTCTTCAGCAGCGCGTTGAACGCGTTGCGGCTGAGCATGTGGACCTCGTCCACGATGAACACCTTGGTCCGCGCCTGCAGCGGCCGGTAGCGCGTGGCGTCGATGATCTCGCGCACGTCGTCCACGCCGGTGCGGCTGGCGGCGTCCATCTCCACCACGTCGGGGTGGCGGTCCGCGAGGATGGCGACGCAGTTCGGGCACACGCCGCAGGGGTCCGCGGTCGGGCCGCCCGTGCCGTCCGGCCCGACGCAGTTCAATGCGCGGGCGATGATGCGCGCCGTGGTCGTCTTGCCGACGCCGCGCACCCCGGTCAGCATCCAGCCATGCGCCACGCGGCCCAGCGCGAAGGCGTTGCGCAGGATGCGGACCATCGCCTCCTGGCCGATCAGGTCGTCGAACGTGGTGGGCCGGTACTTGCGCGCGAGCACGCGATAGGGCGTCGCTCCGGGGGATGCGACAGATACGGGCGCCGGGTCGCCGAACAGGCCGGGACCGGACGGCGGCGGCTCGGGAAGCGTGCTTTCGTCCTGGAACAGGCCAGACATGCGCGGCGCGGGGCTCCTGCCGCCGCGGCGGCTCATCGCGTGTTGAGGGGTGGGAGGCCGAACAACGACCCGGGCGTGACCTGCTGCGGCTGCTTCCTTCCGGACCTGACCGGGTTGGCAAGGCGCTCGTCCGCCGCCGACCTCCCGAAGCGACCATATCATGCCGGGTGGGGGTTGGCACAAGCCGTGGCAGCATGCGACCTATCAGGACATGACGCTGATCCTCGCCAGCCGCCCCAACGCCTACACCGGAAGCCCGCTGGACCGCGCCGGCGACCGCCGGGAGGACGCCGCGTGGATCGACGCCCGCCTGGCCGACCCGGCCAGCCTGTTCGTCCCAGTCTGGCGCGCCCGCACGCTGTTTCAGGGCCTCGACGAGGGGCAGCCGCAGGCCGTGTTCCTGACCGGCGCGGCGGCGGACGCGCTGCGCATGGCGGGCGGCCCTTGGGCGTTCCTGGGCCTGCTGGGCGAGAGCGCCGTGTTCGCCGTCGATGTGAGCGCGGTCGAGGACCCGGTGCCGCTGCTGCCCGACGCGCTCGGCCGCTTCGAGGACCTGCGCCAGGTCGCGGGTATCCTGCCGCCCAACGACGCCTCGATCCTCGCCCACGCGCGCGGCCTGATGCACTGGCGGGTGCGCCATCGCTTCTGCGGCGTGTGCGGCGGGGCGTGCGAGCCGCGCAGCGCCGGGCACACGATGGCCTGCACCGTGTGCGGCGCGCAGCACTTCCCGCGCACCGACCCGGCGGTCATCATGCTGGTGCACCGCGGCGACCAGGTGCTGCTCGGCCACTCCACGCGCTTCCCCAAGACGACGATGTACTCGACGCTCGCCGGCTTCGTGGAGCCCGGCGAGAGCCTGGAGGAAGCGGTCGCCCGCGAGGTCCGCGAGGAGAGCGGCGTGATCGTCGGCCGCGTGCACTATCACAGCAGCCAGCCCTGGCCGTTCCCATCCAGCCTGATGGTGGGCTTCTACGCGGAGGGTTTGAGCGAGGAGATCACCATCGACGCCACCGAGCTGCGCGACGCCCGCTGGTTCAGCCGCGCGGAGCTGCAGGACCACAAGGCGCTGGGCTTCAGCCTGCCGCGCCGCGACAGCATCGCCCGCCGGCTGATCGAGGACTGGATGGCGGCGATATGAGGGCCGCGTTCGCATTCACGTTCGCCTTGGCGCTGCTGCTCGCCGGCTGCGGTGCGCCCGAGAAGCCGGACGAGGCGGCCTGCGAGCGCCAGGCGGAGAACAACCCGGCGGTGCACGAGCTGATCATCAAGGGCCTGGGCAACCCGGCATTCCAGGCCGAGAGCCAGCAATCGCTCGCCCTCGCCCGGCGGCAAGCCACGCTGGCCTGCCTGCGCAGCCGCGGCCTCGCGCCGCCCGGCGGGGTGGAGCCGCGGCGGCCGGGATAGTGATCGACCTGGCGCGGCCGCTTCGGGTATCGTGACGCGCATGGACACGCATCCGCCCCGCCCGCAGCACATCGAGGACGACGAGGCCGAGCGCCTGGCGCTTGAAGCCGCCATCGCGGAGGCGCGGGCGGAAACTGAGCCCGGCATCCCGCACGAGGATGTCCGTGGCGAGATGCTCTGCTCGATCGAGGCTTTGCGTCAGAGGATCGGAGCCATGGCGAAGCGGTGAGGGTTGTCTGGACGGCCACGGCACGCCGCGACCGTCAGCTCGACCATCGCGTATCTGGGCGAGCTCAATCCAGCCGCGGCCCTTCGCCTGGAGGAAGCACTAATCCTGGCCGCCGACAGTCTGGCCACGTTCCCCTATCGGGGCCGGCCCGGGCTCGTCCAGGGCACGCGCGAGCTGGCAGCGATTCCGCCCTACCTGGTGATCTACGAGGTGCACGAAGAGCTGGTCCTCATTCTCCGCATCTGGCACGCCGCGCAAGACCGCTGACCGGCTCAGTCCCCGCCCTGCATCCCCCGGAACGCCGCCTGCTTGTACACGCCCAGCACCCGGGTCTCGCGCGAGAAGAAGCCCAGCTCCTCCA
>JBBSIT010000501.1:0-4205 GCA_038231995.1 Acetobacterales bacterium
CAGGTCCGTCGTCGAAACCGGCCGCCGCCGCTCAATCCGCGCCATCGACGCCATCCGCCTCACCCTCGAAGGATCACCGCTCCCAACCGTCTCATGATCTCCAAACGTCAAGGGACGTGAGCAGTTACCCACAGCGAGCTTCCAGAAGAACGGATTTGTTGACATGTCGGCGCTTAGCTATCGAGGGCAGGTCAGTCAGAGTCTTCGTCGGGCACCAGCGTCCAAACCCGCTTCAGTGGGATCTCTGCCCTGATATCCTCGGGTAGCTGCTCGTAGTGGGTCTGGACGGCACGGATCACATCTCCTGCGTCCCACAGCCGGAGCTTGAAGTAGTCGGCCGCCGCCTCTGCCCTGGCGGATCCCGTGAAGCCGCCCCAGCCGACTAGTAGGGCATGGTCGGCGTGAAACCGTCCCATGACGCCCGTGAGCTCGCGGAGAACCTTCACGTCCACCTTGGCGTCTTGAGATTTGACCTGAACGACCAGGCGAGGTGCGTCGAAGCCGAGTGGCCCGCTGCCCGCCATGATGTCCACGCCACCATCTATCCCCGGCGGAGACGTGCGGGCTCGGTAGCCTTGCGCCTCAAGGATTGCAGCCGTCAGCGTGGCCAGAGCGTGTCCCTTGAAGCACTGGGCGATCCGTTCGCGGATCAGATCCTGTGACTGCTCCTCAATATCGGGCAGCGCCGTCTCATCAGTCTTGTCTGCCGTTTCCGCAGCCGCGGAATCCTGGGCTTTGGCCGGACCGGCTTGAACCGCCTTGGGAACCCACTTGTTCCCGAGGAGCATAGCCTCGACGCGCTGTTCGGCTTCATGACGGCTGATCCTGCATACGGTCATGAAGGCGCCGAAGGAAAACAGGAGGTCCTTGTCGAAGGCGCTCCTGGGGAATTCCTTCAGCCACTCGACAGGACGAGTATGCAGATGGCCCCCCGGTAGGTCAGACCGGAACTGGTAGGCGCCTGTCACTCGTCCGAACGCGATGTCAGAGCGGGTCTTCAGGGGGAGCACCACCAAGTCGCCGACAGCGACTGTCTCCCTGAACGGCCAGACCTGGCTTTCCCAATTCACCAGCGTCTTCGGCTTCTGGTCGGGGTAGGTCGCCTTCAGAAGCGCCCGAAGCCCCTCTCGAGTCGTGCATGGTGTCAGGTCGGGGAGTTCCTCCCATCCGATGACCGCTGTCCCGGTCTCAAAGGCCAGCTTTTCGCGCTCGCCTGCCTTCCCAGCCCGGATCAGCCACATAGTCACGCGATGCGCTTCCCCTGTTCGGTGGCTCAGCCAAGGCGCACCAGTCAGTCAACTCTCTGTGAACGGCAGAGACATTGCAAGCCAGCTTCGGGACGGTTGGGCCGACTCAGATGCTGGGCGGGCCTGCCCCCATGAGCCGAGCGGTGAGTGGCCCGAGCAACCCGAAGAACGCCGGTCAAGCTGGCGCAACCAAAGGTTGCAGATCAGCATGGGGGCTACATGCCCGTCCATTGCGCAAGCGGCTCATATTACGCAGGGGGTCGTCCAAAACCAAAGATACCGACATCAGCCAAGCAAGTTATTTGAGCAGATTTTACAAGGATCGGTGTAAATCCGATCCGCCCCATTCCCGCCATAGTATTGCGATCCAATGGCTAAAAATCTGCATTGCCATCTCCGAGCCGAGTTTCTATGGCGCCTAGGTATATTTACCAGACTGTGAGCCTTTCTATGCTTACCTCTCTTGTTTATGCTCAGAATATAGTCCAGGCTGAAGTTCGTTACAGTGACAACCTATGCCAAATAATAACAGCCTATGCCAAAACCGCCAGCACGTCAGCCTCCCAACCCCCGTCGCGCCTCCGTCGCCAACCGGTCCGCCCGTTCGTTCATCGCATCGCCCGCGTGGCCGCGCACCCAGCGCCAGTCGATCGTGTGCGGCTTGGCCGCATCCAGCAGGCGCCGCCACAGATCCATGTTCGCCACGGGATCGCCGGCCGCGTTGCGCCAGTTGCGGCGCACCCAGCCGGTGTGCCAGCGCGTGATGCCGTTGCGGACGTACTCGCTGTCGGTATGCAGCACGACCCGGCAGGGCCGGGTCAGCGCCTCCAGCGCGGCGGCGGCGGCCGTCAGCTCCATGCGGTTGTTGGTGGTGACGGGCTCGGCGCCGGTCAGCTCCCGCTCATGCGCGCCGAACCGCAGGATCGCCGCCCAGCCGCCGGGGCCCGGGTTGGGCTTGCAGCCGCCGTCGGTCCATATCTCCGTCGCCACGTCGTCAGAGGCCATACGCGTGCTCGTTCCGGGCGCCGAGATGGAACCGCAGCCGGCGCAGATACTCCAACGGGTCCTTGCGCGTCACCATGGCGCCCGGCGGCGTATGCAGCCAGTCATGCAGCCGGGTCAGCAGGAAGCGGAGCGCAGCACCCCGGCACAACACCGGCAGCGCCGCGCGCTCGGCTGGCGTCAGGGGCCGCGCCGCATCGTAGGCGCCCAACATGGCGCGCGCCCGCGTCACGTTGAAGCTGTAGTCCGGCTCGAAGCACCAGGCGTTGAGGCACACCGCGATATCGTAGGCCAGCAGATCGGTCGCGGCGAAGTAGAAGTCGATCAGCCCCGACAGCTTGCCGTCCAGGAAGAACACGTTGTCCGGGAACAGGTCCGCGTGGATGTGCCCGCGCGGCAATCCGGCCGGCCAGTCCGCCAGGATCGCGTCATGCGCCGCCATCAGCTCCGCGCCGAGGCCGGGCAGCACCTCGTTAGCCCGCGCTTGGCAGCGCGCGAGCAACGGCGCCCAGCCCGCCGGGCCGAGCGCGTTCGGCCGCACCGGCGCGTAGTCCGCGCCCGCCAGATGCAGAGCTGCCAGCGCCGCGCCGACCGGCCCGCAATGCTCCGGCCGCACCCGGCGCGGCCACACGCCGGGCAGGAACGTCGTGATGCACGCAGGCCGCCCGGCGAGCGCCCGCAGGCTGACCCCGTCACGCCCACGGACCGGCAGCGGGCAGCTCAGTCCTCGCGCCGCCAGGTGGTCCATCAGCCCGAGGAACCACGGCAGCTCCGCCGGGTCCACCCGGCGCTCATACAGCGTCAGGATAAAGTCGCCGGCGGTCGTCCGCAGTTGGAAATTGCTGTTCTCGACCCCCTCGGCGATGCCGCGGAACGCCACCATGCCGCCGAGATCGTATTCCAGGAGAAAAGCCGCCAGCGCCTCGTCGCCAACCTCGGTATAGACCGCCATCAGCCGAGAGTAGCTGGCAGCTTGAACACCACATCCTCCTGCGTCACCCGCCGCTCCTCGATGCTCAGCGTGTAGCGCTCGCCGAGCCGCACCAGCATCTCCTGCACCAGCGCCTCCGGCGCGCTGGCGCCGGCGGTCAGCCCGAGCGTGCGCACGCCGTCGAGCGCCGACCAGTCGAGCTGGTCCGCCCGCGGCAGCAGGATCGCCCGCCCGGCGCCGGCGCGCTCCGCCACCTCGCGCAGCCGCTGCGAGTTCGACGAGTTCGCGCTGCCGATCACCAGCACCAGGTCGCAATACTCCGCCACGGCCTTCACCGCCGCCTGCCGGTTGGTCGTCGCGTAGCAGATGTCCTCGCGCTTCGGTCCCTCGATGCCGGGGAAACGGGTGCGCAGGATGTCCACGATCTCGGCCGTATCGTCCACGCTCAGCGTCGTCTGGGTGATGAACGCGAGCTGGCCGGGATTGGCAGGCTGCACCGTCGCGGCCTCGGAAGCATCCTGAACCAGCGTCACGGCGCCCGGCGGCAACTGCCCCATGGTGCCGATCACCTCAGGATGCCCGGCATGGCCGATCATCAGGATGTGCCGCTGCTCCAGCCCGCCGCCGGCGAAGTGCCGCTCCGCTTCGCGATGCACCTTGCTGACCAGCGGGCAGGTCGCGTCGTGGTAGGCGAGGTTGCGCCGCTGCGCCTCCGCCGGCACCGCCTTCGGCACGCCGTGCGCGGAGAACACCACCTGCGCGTCCGCCGGGACCTCGTCGAGTTCCTTGACGAACACCGCCCCCTGCGCCTCCAACCCTTCCACCACGCTGCGGTTGTGCACGATCTCGTGCCGCACATAGACGGGCGCGCCGAACTGCCTGAGCGCCTCCTCGACGATGCGGATGGCGCGGTCCACCCCGGCGCAGAAACCGCGCGGGCCGGCGAGCAGGACGTGGAGCGTGGGCTTCTGGTGCATGGGGCCTGCTGCGTTGCGCGCTGGGTTCAGCCAGTCCGGGTCGTCCGG
>JBBSIT010000502.1:0-4201 GCA_038231995.1 Acetobacterales bacterium
TCGCGCCGAATGCTTTCCGTGCCTCCGAACCAGCGCTGGTAGGCGACGCCCACGTAAGGTGCGAACTTGCGCGTGACGTCATAGCGGAGCCGTAGGCCCATATCGATGTCGGACAGCCCGGCCCCAACGCTGCGGCCACGAGCCTCCTTTGTATACGACTTATACAAATCGCTGATTGCTGGCTATCCCGTCGTCCGTGCGCGCCCTCTAATCCTGCCGAGCCTGCCCTCTCGACCCAACCTCCATGCAACAAAGGCCAACGTGACTCGGTTTCGGAGCGTGCTGGGAGCCTCTCGCCGATGCGCGAATACTTGCCGGTCACAAGGCCAGTACGCGGGGGTCACGACGCCATCATCCGCTCTGTGGCCTCGTCCGGCGTTCCGATGAACGTGTGCCCATCGTGGTCCTGGATCGCGACGTAGCCGCCGGTCATGAGCTGCTCGCGCAGATGGTCGAGCGCCTGAGCGGCGGCCGCCTCGTCCTCGGCGCTGCCGGGCCCGTAATCAAGCCGGAGAGCATCAGCGACCGCACGGGGCTTAAGGCGTGTCCACGGCATTCCCGTTCTCCTTCGTCTCTGGCGCCTCGATGCGATCGAAGCCTTGCGTCCGCAGGCCGGTGGCCAGCCCTACCAGCGCCGTGGCGGCCGTCATCTCCAGCGAGGGCCTGTCCGTCTGGCCGCACTGATCCGCCATGCGGACCCACAACGCGTGGGCGTCCACCTGCTCACCTCGCGAGCGCAGCGCCGTGGCTGCCTTGTCGAACAGGGCGAATGCGTTCAGCTAAATGACGCTCTCGGCCGCGTAGCGTGCGCGCCAGGCAGTCAGCACGGGAGCCGGGATGCTCGCGAGCTGGAGGCGGAGGGAAAGCGGCTCGTCGGACATAGTGGGCACCCTCTACGGCTGGCTGGGCAGTTTACCCCGCGCGTGCGCAACCTGCACTCGCAAGCCTGTTCCGAGAGCGTGTCGCATCGGGGCAACGGTGGCTGGACTTGATGCGGAGCAACGACATTCTGGCGGCGCTGCAGCGCTGTGAGGGTGCCGCTGTCAGGCAAGATGCTGCGGGTCGCCGGGCGTGCAGCGTCCCGCTATGGCTGGACCCGCCCAGCATGGTGACGCCTGCTGTCAGGTGAACGGGACGGCGTTTCGGGTAAAGAATTGGCGACCCATCACTTAGATGAACTGATGGAACAGCATTTTTTAGGCTGTTTCCTGCTCAAGTTCAGCGCGCGCGCGCTCCGCCAAGTCCACCAGCACACCGGACACTGACGGTCGGCCGCCGTGCTTGTCGGCCCTGGCGACGGCCACGCGGCGCAACAGGGACAGCGTGGCCTTGGGAATGTGAACCGCCGTCGTCACCATTGCCCCGTCTGGGCGGATCGGGCCGGCATCGGTTTGCGCCTCCGCCTTCACCTGGTCGTCAGCGGCCTTCATCAGCCCCACCAAGCTGCCCTTGCGCTGCGCCATGCTATGCCTTCCTCCGGGTGATGCGGTCCACGACGGCCGCCAATGCCTGCACCTCCTGGTGCGCGACAGACCGGGGCGCGAAGGCCCCTATCCAGTCCCGCGCCGTCGCGCTGTCCACGAAGGCGGAGCGGTGCCCGATGGCGGGGCCGACTGGCTCGCCCATCTCGTGCAGCGCCGCCTCGATCTCCTTGCCGGCGCCGGTGCGGCGGTCCACGCGGGACGGCACCAGCAGCGCCCGCGGCTGTCCCTGCCCTCGCGCCTGCCGAGCCTCGCGCAGCAGGTCCAGCGCCTTCGCGGCGGCGCGCAGGTCGAGGCCAGACGGCGCCACTGGCACCAGGAACAGGTCGGCCACGATCAGCGCCGCGGCGGTGGCGGCGCCGGTGTGCGGCGGCAGGTCGATCAGCACCAGGTCGGCATCGGCGGCGCGCACCCGCTTGATCCAGGTCGCGGCCTTGCGTTCGTCGTCCAGGGGCAGCGCCTCGCCCTTCACCGGCAGGGCACCGCCGGCCATCCACTCGGCCGCGGTCGCCTGGGCGTCGGCGTCGATCAAGTACACCTTGCGGGACGCGGCCAGCTCGCACGCCAGATTTACGGCCAGGGTGGACTTGCCGACGCCGCCTTTGAGGTTGCCCACCGCAACTATGGGCATTGCACCATCTCAAGCTGGATTTGATGGTTCATCAATTCAGTGAAGCGATGACACATCATCCAGCCAGATACCGCGCGCTGCTGTCGTTGGGCCGGGCGTGCAGATACCGCCCGGTGGTCGCCACGCTGGAGTGGCGCAGCGTGGCCTGCACCAAGTGGATCGGGGCGCCGCGGTCAAGGGCGTGGCTCGCGTGGGCGTGGCGTAGCCAGTGGGCAGACAGGGCCGCGGCCAGGCCGGCGCGGGCGGCTGCGGCCTTCACGATGCGATGGACCTGCACGGGGTCGAGGTGCCCACCCTTGCCGGACAGGAACACGGGGGCGTCGGCACCGGCATCGCCCCGCAGCGTCGCCAGCTCGCGCCAGACGGATGCGGGCAGCAGGATGGCGCCGGTCTTGCCGCCCTTGCCCATGATGGTGATCTGCCCGGCATCATCACGCGCGGCCAGGTCGCGCCAGCGCAGGTTGCACGCCTCGCTGATGCGAAGGCCCGCAATGTACAGCAACCGCAGCAGGGCATGGTTGCGCGGGTTCGCCTCCAGCACCAGCAGCCGGTGAACGTCGGCCTCGGGGATGATGCGCTCGGCTAGCGTCTGCTTGACGGGCGGCAGGCGCACCGGAGCGCCGACGTTGAACGCGACGTAGCCCAGCCGGTGGGCGAAGCTGAGTAGGGACTTCACGCTGCCCAGCTTCCGCGCCCTGCTGACCGGGGACAGGTGCGCCACGGTGGCGCCATAGCCCTGCACATCGCCCACGGTGGCGGTGCGGAGCGGACGGCCGATATAGGCCAAAAAGGAGTTCACGTCGGCGGTGTAGGCGCGCTGGGTGTGGTCTGCTTTCCCGTCCAGCCATAGGCGCAGCATGGTTTCATCGTCATGCGCCTGCGGCGGGATGCGGGGGTGGCGCATCGGTTCGCTGAATTGATGGATCACCATTTCATCTGACTGCTGGGTCATCGCACTACGGTCCTGCTTGTCCATCAATTCCATATGTAAGATAGGGACACTTATCTTGCACTGTGGGTGAGCAGAATCGGCGCTCTGATATGGGAGCCGCACAGGGCATGCCGCGCGTGCATCGTGTATCGGCGCCACAACTTCGATCTTGTAGCGCCTACAAAAGCGTTGCATCCCTCCCGAGCTAGTCTTATGCTGGACGGCATGGCGGTCAAGTCGGCGCATGCGATCGGTCTGATGAGCACGGCAGCGATGGTGCCGTATGCGACTGTCGACCGTATGACGCGGCCCATGATCGTCGCGGGTGCCTGGCCGGGCCGCAAGAATCCTGGACTGCACCCGGAAAACCTTGGCGCTCTGACTGTGGGCTTTGCCGCCCCGTCGCCTGGGGACGCGATGGATGCGGTGAAGATCGGCTATGATCTCACTTATGAAGGCGCTCAGAAGCTGCCCGGGAAGAACAAAGACGATCTGCCTGACACCGGCCTATGCACCCTGGAGGATGCGGTATTTGACAGAGACGGTCCCGCGTTTCCCACGCTGATCGGTTCTCTCACGGCGGTGATCCGAGAATTGGCTTTGATGGGTCGCGCAGAACGTGAGGCGCGAGTGGCGCGACTAATGTCCGGTGACTGGACAGTCACGATCTGCCTTGCTCCGGCGTTCGCAACTATCGCCTGGTACACCTTAGAGGGCGACGTTCGTACGCGACACATGATGGAGTGGAAGCGGCCGCAGGGTAATCTCATGCCAGATCGCAAGGGACGCCAGGGAGTCCAGCGCTTGACTTGGCTTCCTGCCGATCTGCTTCTGGCCGCTGCCAACATTTGTGCGGAGAGCCTCACTTTCCAGTTAAGCGATCTGCCTGATCCCTCGCCCTTACTGTCTGGAGAGCGGGTGCAATCCTTCCCTTCAACTTCGAGCAAAGGCCTCAAGACGAAAGAAGCCGCTCGGCCCTGGCAGGCCGGCGGCTTCCAACTGTGACCAGTCCGGCGTGCTGCAGGACCGCTCGCGTGAACACGAGCAGACTAATGCCGAGCGATGCATTGCGCAACGCCCGGCAGGCATCCCGGCTGGTTGATACCCTTCACGTCACTGCTGACGACAAAATGTCTCTGAAGGACAATCAACATGACA
>JBBSIT010000503.1:0-4196 GCA_038231995.1 Acetobacterales bacterium
CCCTCCATGATCTTGAGCAGCGCCTGCTGCACGCCCTCGCCGCTCACGTCGCGGGTGATGCTCGGGTTGTCTGACTTGCGGCTGATCTTGTCGACCTCGTCGATATAGACGATGCCGCGCTGCGCCCGCTCGACGTTGTAGTCGGCCGATTGCAGCAGCTTCAGGATGATGTTCTCGACATCCTCGCCGACATAGCCCGCCTCGGTCAGCGTCGTCGCGTCCGCCATGGTGAAGGGGACGTCGAGGATGCGCGCGAGCGTTTGCGCCAGCAGCGTCTTGCCCGAGCCGGTGGGGCCGACGAGCATGATGTTGGACTTGGCGATCTCGACGTCGTTGTTCTTGGCGCCGTGCGCGAGCCGCTTGTAGTGGTTGTGCACCGCGACGCTCAGGACCTTCTTGGCGTGGGCCTGGCTGATCACGTAGTCGTCCAGGACCTTGCAGATCTCCTTGGGCGTCGGCACCCCGTCGCGCGACTTCACGAGGTGCGTCTTGTGCTCCTCGCGGATGATGTCCATGCACAGCTCGACGCACTCGTCGCAGATGAACACGGTCGGCCCCGCGATCAGCTTGCGGACCTCGTGCTGCGATTTGCCGCAGAACGAGCAGTAAAGCGTGTTCTTCGCCTCGGGAGACTTGCTCATGGACACTCCAGCCCCGGACCACGGGGGACGACCGGCACGACTGTAACCCCGGCGCCGCCCGCCTCACAAGCCGAGGCGGGCGGCGCTGCGTCACACGTACGTCGTGATTGATGAAAGCAAGAGATGTGCAGCGGCCCAGGCAGTTGCAACGCCCGTTCGCCTCAAGGCTTCGCGGCGTCAGGCGACGGCGGACGGTTCTCCACCACCTGGTCCACCAGCCCGAACGCGAGCGCCTCCTCGGCCGACATATAGCTGTCGCGCTCCAGCTTCTGCTCGATCGCCTCCAGCTCCTGCCCGGTGTGGCGCACGTAGATCTCGTTCAGCCGCTTGCGCAGCGTCAGGATCTCGCGCGCCTGGATCTCGATGTCCGATGCCTGGCCCTGCGCCCCGCCGCTCGGCTGGTGCACCATGATGCGTGCGTTCGGCAGCGCGTAGCGCTTGCCCTTCGCCCCCGAGCACAGCAGCAGGCTGCCCATGCTGGCGGCCTGGCCGATGCACACGGTGCTCACCGGGCTGCGGATGTACTGCATCGCGTCGTAGATGCCCAAACCCGCCGACACCACGCCGCCGGGGCTGTTGATGTAGAACGAGATGTCCTTACTCGGGTTGTCGCTCTCCAGGAACAGAAGCTGCGCGCAGATGAGCGAGCTGACCTGGTCATAGACCGGGCCGGTCAGGAAGATGATGCGCTCCTTGAGCAGGCGGGAGTAGATGTCGAACGCCCGCTCGCCGCGCGCGCTCTGCTCGACCACCATCGGCACAAGCGAGTTGTTGTAGATCTCGACGGGATCGCGATCCCTCATAGCCCTCTTCCCCTATGTGGCTGCAAGCCGGCCTGCGTGCGATATGACGCAGGGCGGCCCGGCCAGCACCTTAGATGTGCCGCAGCGATCGTTTATCCAGTCGGGAGCAGACTCAAGCCGCCGGAGCGGCCTGGTCCGGCGCGTCCGGGGCCGCCGGCTGGGCTTGCGCGTCCGGGGTTTGCGCGTCCGGGGCCTGCACCTCCTGGGCAGGCGCCTCCGGCTCGGCGCTGAGCTCCTCGGGCGTCACCTGCCGGTCCTCGACCTGGGCCAGCTCCAGCACGAAATCGACCACCTTGTCCTCGAAGATCGGCCCGCGCAGCCCCTCGGCCGCCTGCGGATTCTTGCGGAAGAACTCCATCACCTGGCCTTCCTGGCCGGGATAGCGCCCGGCCTCGGCGCGCATGGCGCGGGTCATCTCGTCCGCCTGCACCTGGATGCCGTTCGCCCGGCCGACCTCGGACAGCAGCAGGCCCAGCCGGACCCGGCGCTCCGCGATGGCGCGATACTCCGCCTTCAGGGTCTCGTCGTCCTTAGCCTTGTCCTCCTCGTCGCCGCGGCCCTCCTTGCGGTCGCTCTCGACGCGGGCCCAGATCTGGTTGAACTCGCTATCGACCATGCCCTGCGGCACCGGGAAGTCCGCCTTCGCTGCGAGTTGGTCCAGCAGGTCGCGCTTGATGCGCATGCGGCTGATCTGGTCGTACTCGCGCTGGATCTGCCCGCCGATCACCTCGCGCAGCTTCTCCATGTTCTCCAGGCCGAGCTTCACCGCCTGGTCGTCGTTAAGCTCAGCCGGCACCGAGCGCTGCAGCGACTTCGCCGTGATATCGAACGTCGCCGCCTTCCCCGCGAGGTCCTTGGCGTGGTACTCCGCCGGGAAGGTCACGGCGATCTCGCGCGTCTCGCCGGGCCGCATGCCCTCCATGCCCTCGGAGAAGCCCGGGATGAACCCGGCGCCGCCAAGCTCGACCGCCATGTCGGTCCCGGTGCCGCCTGGGAACGGCACGCCGCCCATCTTGCCCAGGAAATCGACCGTCAGAGTGTCGCCGGGCTGCGCGCCGCGATCCTCCTCGATCGGCGCCAGCGTCTTTTGCCGGGACGCGATCTCGGTCAGCGCCTTGTCGATGCTCTCGACTGGCGGCACAGCGCGCAGCCGGGTCAGGTGGATGCTGCCGAAATCGGGCATCGGCACCTCGGGCAGCAGCTCCAGCTCGACGTTGAATTCGAGGTCGCGCCCGTCGTCGATGCTGACCACGTCCACCTTGGGCTGGGTGGCCGAGCGCAGGCCGCGCTCCTCCAGCACCTGCCGGGTGGCGTCGTTGACGCTCTGCTCCAGCACCTCGGACATGACGGCTGTGCCGTAGCGCTGCCGCACGACGCTGGCGGGCACCTTGCCCGGCCGGAACCCGGGGAGCTGCATCGTCCTGGCCAGCTCGGCCAGCTTGGCCGTGCGCTTGCCCTCGATGTCGGAGGCAGGCACCACGACGGTGTAGCCGCGCTTGAGCCCGTCGGAGAGCGTCTCGGTAACCTGCATCTGTCCCTGAATCCTATTCTCTCGGGGTGGCCGTGGTGCGGGCGGAGGGACTTGAACCCCCACGGCTCACGCCACCAGAACCTAAATCTGGCGTGTCTACCAATTCCACCACGCCCGCTCGCCGCCGCCTTTAACGCAGCGCGGGGGTCCTCACAAGGCGCAGCCCTCAAGCTGCCGGGTCGAGCGGCTGCTCCCAGCGCCAGGCGAGCGCCTCCGCGTGGGGCGGCTGAGCCAGGTGGTCCAGGTTGGCGTGCACGATCCTGAGCCCGACGAGATCGTAGGGCGGCGTGGGCACGAGGGCGAGGTTGCCGGGCCTGACCCGGAACAGCCCCGCCTCGAACATCGCCGCGTGCGTCGCGCAGAGCAGCAGCCCGTTGCCGGGGTCGTCCGAGCCGCCGTCCTCCAGAGGGATCAGCCGCACCGCCCGCAGCGCCGGCGCCACGTCGAGATCGCAGGCCGTGCAGCAGCCGCCCGCGCGCAGGGTCACGATCTCGTCGAACGTGCCCTCGTCCACGGAGACGCCGAAGGCATCCTGGGCCTCCGCGAAGCCCAGGACCTTGGCCTCGCTCCCCACCAGCCCGCCGGAGCCCAGCGCCTCCAGCAACTGCCGGGACGAGCGGAACGGCGACAACGCCAGCCGCGCCGGCGTCAGGCGCAGCACGTGCCGGCGCTGCGGGTCGTCCCGGTCGAAGCCCAATTCGTCGGCCAGCCGAGGCCACGGGTAGCGCGCGAGGCTGCCGGCGAGCAGCATGACCGACTCGAAGGGAACCCTGCCCCACAGATGCTCGGACAACTCGCGGCAAGGGTCGGCGAAGTGCTGCAGAACCTGGCCGGCGTAGCGGATCACGTCCCCTTCCTGCAGCAGCAGCGCGTCGCGCGCGAGCGGCGGGATCCCGTCGGCGCCGGCGGGCAAGCCCCAGACTTGCAGCCCCGACAGCCCGGCCGAGACCACGGCCCGGCGCAGGCTCAGGAGCTGGGCCGGCTCCATGGGCGGCAGGAACGGCAGCAGCTCGTCGAGCCGGAACGTCTGCAGGCCATGAACCGCGTCGCCGATGCTCCTGGGCGCATCCTGGCGCCAGGCGGATTCATCCATTTTTCGTAACTCCCAAGCACCTGCTCTCGATCGTTACGATGAGAGGAGGTCCACGAGATCCCCGGTCGGCATGGTCAGGGCTCGGAGGATTTTGATCCCGTGCTTTCGGGCGGTGGAGATGACCGAGC
>JBBSIT010000504.1:0-4196 GCA_038231995.1 Acetobacterales bacterium
AGTTTGGAAAGCATAGTGCCGTTTCCCTGGTCGCCGCACCATTCAGGGGAGAGCCTCTCCTAACCCTCCTACCGGCAGCGCTCAGGACCACGGGTTTCAAACTGGACGGGGTTTAGATGTGTGTCGACATGGAACGAGCGACACGAGGCACCCCGCCTGTCCCCGCAGCAGGCACGCCGCTCGTGCGGCAGGGCCCGCCGCTGTACCGCCTGGTCCTGGCGTTGCGGCCGGCCGCGATGCTGGCCGTCGCGACGGCGCTCGCCTGGTTCGTGCTCCCGGTCTTCTCCGGCGCCTATACGGAAGGGTTCGAGGCGACGATCGGCATCAACGCCCTACAGTTGCTGAAGGGCCGGCTCGAGGACGTGGACCTGCTCTACCCGTTCAACGGCCAGTTCTTCGTCGTAACGCGGCTTGGCGCGGCGGTAGTGCTCGCCGGACTACATGCGGTGGACCAGTTCACAACGGTGGTGAACTTCCGCCTGCTCATGCTGGCTTCGCTGGCGCTCCTGGCCGGGTCCACCGTGGCCATCCTGGTCCGCATCTACCGGGTTCGCCCGGCCTGGGCCGTGCTCACCTGCCTGCTGTTCCCGCCGATGTTCGAGAGCGCGTATTTCTTCAACGACAACGTGCTGTCCGCCGGCCTGTCCACGCTGGCGCTGCTGCTGTTCTGGCGTGGGCGGTCCCTGCCGGCCACGGCCGCTGCCGCCATCCTGCTCGGGCTCGCGGTGGCGACCCGGCCCGACGCAGCGTTCCTCGCCCCCGCCTTCGCCGTCCTGATGTGGTTCGAGTTGTCGGACTGGCGCACGCGCATCCGCCACGCGCTTCTGGCGGCGCCGATTGTGGCGACGATCCCGATCGGGGTCTATGCCGCATTCGGCTTGTCCTATTTCCAGATCTTCACCGTCGTGTCGCGCGCGCTCAGCTTGTGGAACAATGACGAGCGCCTCAGCATCTATGCGGTGCATGCCGTGCACGGGCTCGCACTGCCGGGGATGATCGCGCTGCCGCTCGGGCTCGGCGCCTTCCTGTACCGGCGGCAGTGGCGGGAGGTCTGCCTGTGCGTCGTCGTGCCGCTGATCTACCTCGTGGCATATGGGCGCGCCTTGCACGAGTTGCGCTACCTGCTACCGCTCTCGCCTTTCCTGGCCATCGCGGTCGCGGAGGGCGGCCGGGTCGTCTGGCGAAGTGCGGGGCGCCTCCAGGCCGGGTTGTCGGCGGCCTTCGCGCTGGCTTTCCTGGCGTGCCTGCTTCCGGCGGTCGAGCTTCCGTATTGGCGTCTCGGGACGTTGCGGGCCGACAATGACGGCCCGCGCCCCATCATCGGGCGGGCTTGGTCACCGCTTGTCTGGCTGCACTGGCTCGACAACCTGAACGCCGGCGTGGCCGTGCTCGACGGCGTGGTCGAGCAGGCAGGGCCGGGGACCACGACCGTCATCGTCTCCGATTACTGGAACCCGGACCGGCTTGTTGACCTCATCCTGATCGAGCACGGCTTCGCGCCGGCCCGGACCGAGGTGCCGGCGGCGTGCCGGGACATCGCCGAGCTGTTCCGGCGCGGCTCCAGTTCCGTGCTCCACGTCCGCGCGCATATCCCCTTCATCCAATCGGAGCAGGTCGAGATGAACTGGGCGCTAGGCGGTCTGCCCTGCCTGCAGGCGGCCGGTCTCGCCGGCGATGTCGTCGTGGTCGGCTGGAGGGCCGCCAGCTTCGCCCCGCCAGGCACAGGACGGGAGAACGGGGTGGACCCGCTCTATCGCGCCCCGCCGCCATGGCCATGGGTGTCGGCTGGATTGAGCCGGGCAGCCTATATCGTGTCGCGGGCGCCGGTGGACCGGGTCCCCGCCCTACTGACAAGGGGAATGATCCCCGAAAGCGAGCGAGCGGCCCGGGAAACGTTCGAGCGGCGTGTTACGCTGCTACGCTGATGCTGGGTCTGCGTTGACAGGGCACGCGGTTCCCATCCATTACGGTGACAGCTTACGCCTGAGCCGGACTGCAGGGCCGACTTGGAGATCATTCGCCTTGCAGAGAACGCCGCTTCCCGTCAGACCGGCCGCGCCGTGAGGGTGCCGATCCATATCCTGATGCCGATGGCCGGGCACGGCAGCCGGTTCGGCAAGGCAGGGTTCGAACTCCCCAAGCCGCTGCTGCCGCTGGAGGGCGAGCCGCTGTTCTGGTGGGCTGCGGAGTCGTTGCGCCGCTGCTTCGCGGTGCGGACGATGACCTTCGTCATCCTGGCGGAGCACGAGGCGTCGTTCGGCCTCGGCCGCGCGATCCTGGCCCGCTACCCCGATGCACGGATCGTCGCCTTGCCCAAGGTGACCTCCGGCGCGCTCGAGACGGCGGTGCTTGGCTGCGCCGAGGTTCCGGACGATGGTTGGCTGGTGGTCAACGACTGCGACCATGCTTTCGGCGCCGAACCGCTCGCCGCTGCGCTGCCTGCCATGCCGGGCGGCACGGCCGGGTTCCTGTGCCATTTCCACTCGGCCGCGCCGTCCTACTCCTATGCCGAGTATGACGGCGCCAGCGACCTCGTGCGCACCGTGGAGAAGCAGCCGATCAGCGACCTGGCCATCGCCGGCGCCTATGGTTTCCGCGACCGCGGCACCCTGCTGCGCCACGCCGAGGCCTACGCGGCGGATTGCCCCTATCCCGAGCTGTTCATGAGCGGGATCTACAACGTGATGCTGGCCGAGAGGCTGCGGGTGCGCGGCGTGGTGCTGGACCGCCATGTCTCGTTCGGCACCCCGGACGAACTGGGATCGGCCCGGGCACGCGTGGCCGGCTTCCGCGCCTGGCGCGGGGCCTAGCGCCCGGCCATGCTACCTGCGCTGCTGGGCTTCGTCGCCGCACTCGGGCTGCTGATATTGGGACATCTCGTGCGGGTGGCGCGCTGGTCGGTGCTGCTGCGCCAGATCGGCACGCCCTGGTCGGCGGCCGGATTCCTGGCGCTGTCGCTGGCCTATGTGCTGAACGGGGCGGTGCCGCTGCGTCTCGGCGAGTTCGCCCGCGGGCTGTACTATGCCTCCCGCACCCGCTCGGACATTGCCTATGTGCTGGCCACGATCGTGGTCGAGCGGGCCTTCGACCTGATTGCGGTTTGGGGCCTGGTGCTGGCTTTCGCCGCTGCGGGCGTGTTCGCGGGGGTTCCGGTGCTGCCCTGGACCGCGGGGGCCGGGGGGACTGTGGGGGCCGTGCTCCTGGTCGCGTTGCTGATCGACTGCTCGCCGCGGTTTCGCTACGTCGTTTGGCTGCTCGCCTCGGTGTTCAACGCCCGCATCCGGCTGGTGATCCTGGACTTCGCCTGGTCGCTGCCCGAGGTCCTGCGCGAGGCGGGCGCGTTCTGGCCGCGGATCCTGCTGCAAAGCGCCGCGATGTGGGCGCTGTACCTGCTGTCCTATGCGATGCTGGCCAGCAGCATGGGTATCGCCTTCCAGCCGCTGTTCGAAACCATCCACGGCGCGCCGCTGACCCCCGCCTTCCTGTCGTTCCTGCGCGACGGCTCCGGCCAAGCGGCGGTGCTGATGGCCTATACCTTCGCCCCGTTCGCGCTGGTGCTGGGCTACAGCGCCCTGCGCGATCACCTCGGCGTCAGCCTGCGGGGGGCGATGTCCTGGGTGTCCGAGCCGCTGCTCTATGTCCACCGGCTGCCGCGCGCGCGCAGCCGGTTCTCCGAAGCCGAGCAGTACAGCGGCTTCCTGATGCGGCGGTTCAGCGGGGCGTCGGACCTTGTCTCGGATTTCGAGACCAACGCCATCGGCGACGCCATCGTACAACGCATGTTCCGCGGCGGGTCGGACGCGCTGACGGCGATGGTCCAGGTCGGCAACGAGTTGCGGGTGCGCAAATATGCGCTCGGCAATGCCGCGACAAAACTGCAGAGCCAGTGCGACTGGCTGCAGCGCTGGGCCGGCGACCTGCCGCTGGTGCACATCACGCACCAGTCCCGCACCGGGTCGCGCTTCCTGTACGACATGGAATATTCTGAGACCTCGCGCGACCTGTTCGACACCATCCACGCCTCTGACGTCGAGAGCTCCTGGGCGACGCTCGAGGAGTAATTGCTCACCCCCTGTGACGTAAGGGTTGCGGTCGGGCTGCGAATATGAGTCAACGTGTGGATGACGCCGCCGCCTGATCCGCTCGACAAGGACGCCTTGATCGCCGCGCTGATGGCGCGGATCGAGGTGCTGCTC
>JBBSIT010000505.1:0-4195 GCA_038231995.1 Acetobacterales bacterium
CATCGGCACGATCCCGCGCACGCTGGGCCGCGAGGGGAGGGACGGGCAAGCGGAACGCGGCTACCTGCATTGCGGCCCGGCCGGCTCCGGGCACGTCGTCACGATGGTGCACAACGGCATCGAGTACGGGCTGATGCAGGCCTATGCCGAGGGCTTCGACCTGATGCGCAGCAAGGGCAGCGAGGAGACGCCGGAGGAGCAGCGCCTGACGCTGGACCTGGCCGACATCGCCGAGGTGTGGCGCCGGGGCAGCGTGGTCAGCTCCTGGCTGCTGGACCTGATCGCCATCTCGCTGGCGGAGGATTCCGGGCTCGAATCCTTCAGCGGGCGGGTGCAGGACAGCGGCGAGGGGCGCTGGACGGTGGAGGCGGCGGTGGACCAGGGCATCGCGGCCCACGTGCTCACGGCGGCGCTCTACGCCCGCTTCCGCAGCCGCACCGGCAACACGTTCGGCGAGAAGCTGCTGAGCGCTATGCGCAAGCAGTTCGGCGGGCACCTGGAGAGCATGAGGCCGAGCGACAAGGCGGTGGACGTGACCGACCCCGCCGCGGTGAAGGGGACGTAGCGCCGTGGACCTCCCCGAGCGGCTGGGAGGCCCGGCGGGCCTTGCGGCAACGAAGGTTGCCCCCCCGTCCACCCTCGTCATCTTCGGCGCCGCCGGCGACCTGACGCGCCGGCTGCTGATGCCCTCGCTCTACAACCTGCGCCTGGCCGGCCTGCTGCAGGACGGGTTCGAGGTGATCGGCGTGGACCACAACGAGCGCGACGACGAGACGTATCGCGCGATGCTGACCGACACGATGCGCTCGTTCGTCGCGGACAAGGGCGGCGAGTTCGCGGCCTCCGGGCTGGACGAGGCGGCCTGGGGCTGGGTGCGCGAGCGGCTGGGGTATCTCACTGGCAGCTTCGAGGACCCGGCGACCTACGCGGCGCTCAAGGCTCGGGTCAGCGGCAACTGCGTGTTCTACCTCGCCGTCGCGGCCCGGTTCTTCGGAATGGTGATCGACCAGCTTGCAGCCCACGGCCTGATGCAGGAGGAGGGCGGCGTGTTCCGCCGCGTGGTGATCGAGAAGCCGTTCGGCCATGACCTTGCGAGCGCGCAGGCGCTGGACGCGCAGCTCCTGCGCTATTTCCACGAGAACCAGGTGTTCCGCATCGACCACTTCCTGGGCAAGGAGACGGTGCAGAACATCCTGGCGCTGCGCTTCTCCAACGGCATCTTCGAGACGCTGTGGAACCGCCAGCACATCGACCACGTGCAGATCACCGCCGCCGAGACGGTGGGGGTAGAGGGCCGGGCGCGCTTCTACGAGCCCACGGGGGCGCTGCGCGACATGGTGCCGAACCACATGTTCCAGCTGCTGGCGATGACGGCGATGGAGCCGCCGGCCAGCTTCGACGCCGACGCGGTGCGCGCCGAGACGGCCAAGGTGCTGCAGGCGATCAAGCCGTTCGACGCCATGCGGGTCGCGCGCGACGTGGTGCGCGGGCAGTATGCGGGCGGGTCGGTGCGCGGCAAGCCTACGCCGGCCTATCGCGCCGAGCCGGACGTGGCGCCGGACAGCCAGACCGAGACCTACGTGGCCATGCGGCTCAAGGTCGATAACTGGCGCTGGGCCGGCGTGCCGTTCTACATCCGCACTGGCAAGCGAATGGCGGCGCGGCGCACCGAGATCGCCATCCACTTCAAGCAGGCGCCCTACGCCCTGTTCCGCTCCACGCCGGTGGACAAGCTGACCCCCAACGTCATGGTCCTGCACGTGCAGCCTGACGAGGGTATCACGCTGAACCTCAGCGCCAAGATCCCCGGCCCCACGCTGCAATTGGGCGGCGTGGCGATGAGCTTCCGCTACCAGGACTACTTCAAGGCGCCGAGCAGCACGGGCTACGAGACGCTGCTGTATGACGTGATGACCGGGGACGCGACCTTGTTCCAGCGGGCCGACAACGTGGAGGCCGGCTGGGCGGCGGTGCAGCCGATCCTGGACGCGTGGGAGGCCGGGCAGACCGACGTGCATCCGTATTTCGCCGGCTCGGGCGGCCCGGCGGCAGCCGACCGGCTGCTGGAGCGCGACCGGCGCCGCTGGCGCAGGCTCGCGCCGTGATCGGCCGCAGCGACGCAGATGGATGGGCGCAGGCGGTGGACCGCTTCGTGCTCGGCCAGGCCGAGGCAGCGTCGGCTTGACGGTGGAGGCGCCGCGCGTGCTGGTCGTGATGGGCGTGTCGGGCTCGGGCAAGACCACCATCGCGGCGCTGCTGGCGGGCCGGCTGGGCTGGGAGTTCGAGGACGGCGACGATTTCCACCCGCCGGCCAACGTGGCGAAGATGCACGGCGGCACGCCGCTCACGGATGAGGACCGCTGGCCCTGGCTGCGCGCCATCGCCGCCTGGATCGACGCGACGCGGGCGGCCGGCGGGCACGGCATCGTCGCCTGCTCGGCGCTGCGCCGGGCCTACCGCGACATCCTGGTCGGCGACCGGCCCGACGTGCGGCTGGTCTATCTGCGCGGCGACCGGGCGCTGATCGCCCGGCGGCAGGCGGCGCGGCACAACCATTTCATGCCGGCAAGCCTGGTGGACAGCCAGTTCGCCGCCCTCGAGGAGCCCGGCGCGGACGAGCGGCCCGTCGTCGTCGGCGTCGAACCGCGCCCCGCCGCGGTGGTGGATCGCATCGTCGCCAGCCTGCCGGGGCTGCGTTAGTGGACCAGGACACGACGAAGCGCCAGGCGGCCGAGGCGGCGGTCGCGGAGATCGAGGACGGGATGGTGCTCGGTCTCGGCACCGGGTCCACCGCGGCGATGGCGGTCGAGGCGTTGGGTATCCGGGTGCGCGAGGGCTTGCGCGTGGTCGGCATTCCGACCTCGGAGCGCACCGCGGCGCAGGCGCGCGGGCTCGGCATCCCGCTCGCAACCCTGGCCGAGCACCAGCGCATCGACCTCACCATCGACGGCGCGGACGAGGTGCAGACCGATACGCTCGACCTCATCAAGGGCCTCGGCGGCGCCCTGCTGCGCGAGAAGATCGTCGCCGCCAGCAGCCGGCGCATGACCGTGATCGTGGACGAGGCCAAGCTGGTGGGACGGCTCGGCGAGCGGGTGCGGCTGCCGGTCGAGGTGGTCGCGTTCGGCTGGCAGGCGACGGCCGCGCGCCTGCGCGAGCTCGGCTGCGACCCGGCATTGCGCGGCGGCAGCGACCCGTTCCGCACCGATGGCGGCAACCTGGTGCTGGACTGCGCCATCGAGCCGGCGTCCGACCCGGCGGCGCTGCACGCCCGGATCAAGGCCGTCGTCGGCGTGGTCGAGACCGGGCTGTTCATCGGCATGGCAACCCGCGTCATCGTCGGCACCCCCGACGGCCCGCGCGTGCTGGAGCGGGCATGACCGGCGATCCCGGCCCCGTGACACTCGGCATCGACATCGGCGGCACCGGCCTCAAGGCCGGGCGGCTGGACGTGGCCGGCCAACTCCTGGGCGAGCGGGCGCGGGTCCGCACGCCGCATCCGGCATCGCCCGACGCGGTGGTGGCGGAATTGGTCAAGCTGGTGCTGCCGATGGGTGGGTACGACCGGGTCTCGGTCGGCTTCCCCGGCGTGGTGCGCGGCGGGCGCGTGCTGACGGCGCCGAACCTGGGCACGCCGGAGTGGCGGGGCTTCGACCTGGCGGGTGTGCTGGCGGCGCGCCTGGGCCGGCCGGTGCGGATGCTGAACGACGCGACGGTGCAGGGCTTGGGCGTGATCGCCGGGCGCGGCGTGGAGCTGGTCATCACCCTCGGCACCGGCTTCGGCTTCGCGCTGTACGAGAGCGGCCGGCTCACCCCGCATTTGGAGATGGCGCAGCACCCCGCGCGCAAGGACATGACCTACGACGAGTATGTCGGCGCGGCCGCGCTGAACCAGGTCGGGCGGAAGCGGTGGCGCAACCGGGTGCGGCGCGTGCTGGCGCTTCTCGACGTGCTGACCAACTTCGACACGCTGCTGATCGGCGGCGGCAACGCGCGGCTGATCGACTGGGAGCTGCCCGGCAACATCCGCGTCGTCGACAACGAGGCCGGCGTCACCGGCGGCGCGCGGCTGTGGGACCCGGCGCTCGACGCCGCGTTCACCTCCGTGTCCTCCGGGGCCGAGCCGGAGGGGTGACGACCGTCCACCTGGTCCGCCATGCCGCTCACGGACTGCTCGGCCGCGTGCTGGCCGGGC
>JBBSIT010000506.1:0-4188 GCA_038231995.1 Acetobacterales bacterium
ATCAAAGCCGATTGGCAGTTCACCACCGCAGACGCCCGCATCAGGCTCCGTAGGCTCTATCCGACAATAGACGACTGACGGACTACTAGCGCCTATCCCGGCAGGTCTTGGCGAGCGGGGCCGGCGGGATAGGCGCTTAACGCCCCGGCCGTCCCACCATCGTCACGCTTCCCGCTGTCCGTAACCGCCGGGTCATCACGGCAGCCCCGAGACCTGCCACCAGCAGCGCCCCCGCCCAGCGCGCGCTTCCCGCACCATAGTCCCCGCCACCTGCCAGGACCAGGAAGAGCAGTGCCACCAGCAGCCCTATTCCCCGCGCCGCAGCTCCCCTTCGCGCCGCCAGCCAGCACAGGGCGACGAACGTCGCGAACACGCCCAGCGCCAGTGCCCGCACCAGCTCGATCGTCAGCCCCGACAGGTCCGCGATGATCTCGCCGACCCAGTATCCCACCAGATGCAGCGTATTCAGTATCTGAAACCAGAAGCGATCCGTACCCACGACGTACAGCACCGCCGCGAGCGCGAGGCCGCCGATCCACACCAATGCCACCGGGTCGCGCCTCATCTCGCCGCACTCATCCCGCTGCCAACCGTCTCCGCCCATCGCCGCACAGCTTGCCGGGCTGCCGGCACTACGCCCGCGAAATCGGCGAACCCATGCACTAATCCCTCCTCGCAGCGCAATGCCGCCCCCGCTCCGGCTGCGCGCAACGCCTCTCCATAGGCATAGCCCTGATCCACCAGCGGGTCGACCCCGGCCGTGCTCACCACGGCCGGCGCCACCCCGGCGAGGTTCCCCCGCAACGGGCTGAGCCGTGGCTCGCCCCGGTCCACCCCAGTCGGCATATACATCTCGGCGCAGGCATGCAGGCCCGCCTCCGTCAGCAGGAAGCCGGTCCCGAACCGCGCGATGCTGGCGTATTCCCCGACCATATCGACCACGGGATACAGCAGGGCCTGCACGACCGGCCCCGATGCCCCCCGTCGCTGCCCGGCGATCACGGCCGCCAGGTTGCCGCCGGCGCTGTCTCCCCCCACCCCAAGCGGCCCAGGCTCGTGCGCGACGGCCCAGTCCCACACGGTGAGCGCATCCTCCACCGCCGCTGGGAACGGATGCTCAGGAGCCAGCCGGTAATCCACGCTCAGCACCCGCACCTGCGCGGCCGACGCCACCGTCCGGCACAAGGCGTCATGCGTGTCCAGCCCGCCCATGATGAAGCCGCCGCCATGCAGGAACACGAGCGTTCCCCGCGCCGTGCCCGGCGGCACGTAGCGCCGTGCCGGCACGCCCGCCGCCATCAAGTCTTCCGTGGACACCCGCCGGTCCGGCCATAATCCGACGAGCCCCGATGCCGCCGCATACTGCTGCCGCAGTGCCGCGAGCGCCGCCGGGCCTGCGACGCTCGCCGCCTCCGGCGCGCCCCCGGCAGGCCCCATCCGCCGTGCCGCCTGCACGAGGGCTGCCATGACCGGGTCCATTCGCCGGCCGTCCACGACGATGGCCGATCCTCTGAGCGATCCCGCAGCCAGTCCAGCTCGTATCCAGGCCCGCTGCCAAAATCTCACTCCTTGTCACCCGGCCCGGCGCCACCGCCGTCCAACGCCCGACGCAGCACATGCAGCACCTCCGCAGGCCCGTAAGGCTTCGGCAGGAATGCATCGTGCGGTCCCATCCGCGCGCCTGACATCGCGTCCGGACGTCCCGTCGCGTACACCACGCGCAAGCCCGGCAGCATCGCACGTGCCTCCTCCGCGAGCCGTAATCCGCTGCGCATGCCAGGCAGATGGACATCGGTCAGCAGCACGTCGAACCCGATCCCGGACGCAAGCTCCGCCTCCAGCAGCGCGTGCGCGGCATCGCCGGTCTCGGCCTGCACGACCTCGAAACCCTCGTCCTCCAGCGTCTCCGCCACGGCCATGCGGATCAGGAACTCGTCCTCTACGAGCAGGATGCGCGGTCCGGTCATGCTCCTCCTGACGGCACGGGCCGCTTCGACCCGTCCGCAAATCCCTGTTTCGGCTGCCACTCCGAACGCAGCCCCGTCCTGAACGTTCATCCCGGGCGGCATCACATCAGGCGCCGACCGGAGACGACACAGTGCCTGCCTCAGAGTCCCCTGCCAGTCCGGCCCTCGAGCCCGCAGCACCTCGCGCGCCGGCTCAGCGCGCCAGCAAAGCCTGTGACCACATGTCCGGCACTGCCGGGCACGCGGACAGCAACATCTTCTTCGCCGCCGTCCAGATGTCGCGCATGCCCATGGTCCTGGCCGATGCCGGCCAGCCCGACCTGGCGCTGGTATTCGCCAACGGCGCTTTTCTCGATATGACCGGCTACGAGGAGGTGGAAATCCTCGGCCGCAACTGCCGCTTCCTGCAGGGCGCCGCCACCGACCCGGCCGAGGTCGCCCGTATCCGCGCAGCCATCGCTGCTCGTGAGGCCGTTAGCGTCGAACTCTATAATTACCGCCGCGACGGCACCGGCTTCTGGAACGCCCTCTATCTCTCCCCCGTCTTCTCCCCCGACGGCGCGCTGCGCTACTATTTCGGCAGCCAGCTCGACGTGACCCGTCGCCGCGAGGCCGAGACCGTGCTGCGGCAATCCCAACGCATGGAGACGCTCGGAGCCATGGCCAGCGGCATCGCCCACGAGTTCAACAATCTGCTCACCGTTATGCTCGCCAATATCGAGCCGATCGGCCGCGATGCCGACGAGCGCACCCGACGGCGTCTCGACCGCGCTAGCTGGGCCATTCGCCGCGCCACGCGTCTCACTCAGCAGATGCTGAGCTTCGCCCGCCGTCAGTTTCTCGATGCCCGCCCTCTCGACTTGCGCGACGCGCTGCGCGAGATCGACGCCCTGGTGGATCAAGTCAGCGGCCCCGACGTCATCGTGCGTATCGACCTGCCGCCCCAGCCTGTCCCCGCCCAGGTCGATGCCGGTCAGCTCGAGGTCGCACTGCTCCACCTCGTGCGGAATTCTGTCGATGCCATGCCCGCCGGCGGCAGGCTCACCCTCTCCGCCGATGCCGCCCACGCTGCCCCCGATGACTTGGCGCTGCCCGAGGCCCGCGCCTTCGTGGAACTGCGCGTCACCGACACCGGGCACGGCATGACGCCCGAAATCGCCACCCGCGCCTCCGAGCCGTTCTTCACCACTCGTCCCCAGGGCGCCGGCAAGGAGGCCCGCGCCGGTCTCGGCCTCTCCGTGGTCAAGGGCTTCATCGAACAATCCGGCGGTCGCCTGCAGCTCGACAGCGCCCCGGGCGAGGGGACCATCGCCCGCCTGATCCTTCCCCGGCATGTCGAGAAGCCGCCTTGAGCCTGCCCCATCCCTACAGCCCGTGGCGGCAATAGGCGCAATACGTTCGCGGAGGATCAGGTCAGCGTTGCACGCCCAGGATGGCGAGCGCAGTCTTCGCACCTTCGCCGCTGGCCGTGATGGCGAAGCCGAGATGGGTTGCGCGCGGGTCGAGCAGCGTGGCCCGGTATTGCGGACTATCGAGCCACGGGTCGCGGAAGGAGCGCACCTCGGCCGCCGTCGGCTTGGTGCCGCAGCCGCCGCAGGCGCCCAGCACCACCAACACCCTCTGCCAATTGGACCGCTGGTCCGAGGGGATCGCGCCGAGCAGATCCCCGGTCGGCGCCAAGTCGGCGGACTGGCCGGCCGGGGGCAGCAGCGTCCGTGCTGCTTGGTCGAGGCCGGGGCTGGCCTGCAGCCGCGGAACGCCAGCCCGGTCGCGGGCGCGGTTGATCGCCTGCAGCGCCTGCGCTGATCGCTGCTCCGGCGGCAGGGGAACCGGGTCCTCCCCGCTCGCGAGGCCGCGGGGCAGGCCGGACCCGGCGAAGGTCTGCACAGCGTAGAGAACATGGTCATCGCCTACGACGATGCTGAAGCCGAAGCGGTCCAGCCCGCGCCGCAAGATGTTCTCGCGGTGGCCGGGACTATTCATCCAGCCCTGGTGCAACTGCTCGACCCGATCCAGCGTGGGAGGCGCCTCGCACCCGACGCAGCGGGCGATGTTCTCCGCGACCAACTGCCAGCGGCTCCCGCCGGCATCGATATAGCGGTCCTGGACGGTATCGCCCTCGGGCGAGACGTGGGCGAAGTAGTCGCGGCGGAGCATGTCGTTCGCATGCGCCTGCGCCGCCTCGTTCAGGTCGCTGGCGAGCTGCAAGGCGCCGAGGCCC
>JBBSIT010000507.1:0-4188 GCA_038231995.1 Acetobacterales bacterium
CTACGCCGACATCAGGTCCGTCGTCGAAACCGGCCGCCGCCGCTCAATCCGCGCCATCGACGCCATCCGCCTCACCCTCGAAGGATCACCGCTCCCAACCGTCTCATGATCTCCAAACGTCAAGGGACGTGAGCAGTTACCTACGTCGCAGCCTACCTGAACCACCCCCGCCGGCCGCTCGCCGCCACGCCCGATCAGGGATGGTGGGTCGGCTTCGACCAGATCCGCTATCTCCGCGCGGCGCAGGCCTGGGCCGCCGGCAACCTCGACCCGGCGGTGCACTGGTATCTTCCCGGCTACCCCATGCTCGGTGCCCCCTTCGTCTCGCTCACCCCGGCCAACCCATTCCTGCTGCCGGACCTCGCGATGCTTCTGGCTGCCCTGTGGCTCACGGCGGCGCTTGCAGGACGATTGGCGTCGGGCTGGCGCTATGCTCCCTCCCTCGGCGCCGCCTCGTTCCTGGGCGCCGCCGTGCTGCCGCCCGCTGCCCTCGATGCGTGGGTAACACCCTGGACCACCACGCCCGCTGCTGTGCTGACGCTCGGCTGCCTGCTCGCCGCCGCGATCTTCGCAGGCCGCCTCCGCCAGCAAGGCGCACTGGCCCGGCCGTCCTTCACGGTCGCGCTGTGCGGCGCCGGTGTCGCCCTGTTCCGCCCGATCGACGCCGCCGTGCTGCTCGGCGCGGTCGGCCTCGTCGCAGCACCCGCGCTGCTGCGCGACCCGCCCGGGCCGCGCGCGATGATGGCCGCAGCACTCGCTGCCGCTGCCGGCCTGGCGGGCGCCGCGCTGCTGCTTACCCTCCCCTACGTCGCGATCTACGGCCTGCATGCGAGCGGCTACGTCGCGTCCTCCTCCGCGCTGGGCTTCGAGTGGCGCCTGGTGCCGCTACGTTGGGTTACGATCGTGCTCTCGCCCCGTCCGCTGTTTCCGGACGGGCAGGGCCTGGCCGAGGTGTTCCCCTGGATGATCGCCGGGCTGGCCGGCGCCGGGGCGTGCCTCGCAGCGCTGCCGGGTGGGGGGCGCCGCACGCTGCACGCCGTGGTGATCGTCGCGATGGCCGGTCAGGTCGTGCTCTACCTTGCCAACCGCGACCTGCATGCGCCGGGTCTCTGGCGGTTCTACAACAGCCACTACTTCAAGTGGACGCTGCCGCTGTTCGGGCTCTATGCCGCGCTGCTCGCGGGCGTCGTGCTGGAGCGGCGTTGGCGCGGGCTGGCGGCGGGCGTCGCAGCGCTCCTCGTGCTGACGCCGTGGCGGGCGGAGCTGCGTCCCGCGCCCGGCGCGCCCCGCGTCGAGGGCAACACGCTGATCCTGACGGGAGCGCCGCTCGGCGTGTACGATGCGGTCCTGGCGGCCGTCACCGGGACGCATGACGACATCTACTTCGGCGAGCACCGGCTGCGCATCGGCGACCGGGTGTTCGGCCAGATCGCTGATTTCAAAACATTCCCCCGCCCGGGCGGGCTGATGATCGCCCCGCTGCGCCCCTTGCCGGCGGGACCCGCGAGCTGGACGCCCGGCCCCGGCGTGGTGCTCGCCACCGACGCCGCCCCCTCCATGGCCCGCCAGCGCGTCGTCTATGGCCAGCCTTGCTGGCTCGCCCCGCGCATTCCCGCCTGCCGGTCCGGCGACCTCATACCGCCCCCGTCCCTCGCGGTCGGCGCCACCTTACGTTTCAACAGCGGCGAGGAGCGCTTTCTGCGGGAGGGCTGGACATACCTCAACCCTCCCGACGGCCGCTGGACCGACGGCAAGCGCGCTGGGCTGCGCCTGCGGCTCGACCCGGCGCCGACCGGTCCCCTTGTGGTCGCGCTGGAGGGCAGCGCCTTCGTCCCGCCAGGTGCGCCGCCGCTCGCGCTCCGGCTGCTGGCGGACGGCACGGAGATCGGCGCCTGGCAGATCGACCGCGGGGACAACCGGGTGCTGGAAGCGCCGCTGCCCGCGGGGCGCGGCGCGGGCGGCCGGCCCCTGATCTTGACGCTGGAGTTCGCCAACCCCCGCGCGCCGCGGGACGTCCTCACCCCGTCCACCGACGCGCGGCAGCTCGGGCTGTTCGCGTGCTCGCTGACGGTGCGGCCGGCGCAGTAGCGCTCGAAAGCCCCACGCCGCTGTGGTATCGCACCGGCCGGGATTCGTTCGGAGGACCACCATGACGCTCAGCCGCCGCGTAACACTCGGCGCGACGTTCGCCGCCGCCGCCGCACCTTCCATGCCATCCGCCCGGGCCGCTCAGCCCGCCTCCGGCCAGCAGGCGCCCGCGTTCTACCGCTACCGCGTCGGCGACATCGAGGTCACTGCGGTCAATGACGGCGCCTTCGCCCGGCCGCTCGACGGCTTCATCAAGAACGCCGCGCCACCGGACGTGAAGCAGGCGCTGACCGATGCTTTCCTGCCCGATGACAAGGTGACCATCCCGTTCACCACCTTGGTGCTCAACACCGGCGGCAGGCTCGTGCTGCTCGACACCGGCAACGGCGACCTCGGCGCGCCCACGTGCGGCACCTGGATGCGCAACTTCCGCGCCGCCGGGTTCGACCCGGCCAACGTGGACCAGGTCGTGATCAGCCATTTCCACGGCGACCATATCAACGGCATCCGCCTCAAGGACGGCACCGCCGTGTTCCCCCGCGCCGAGCTGCATGTCCCTGCGCCGGAGTGGGCCTACTGGATGGACGACGCGAAGATGGCGGGGGCGCCGGACGGGCTGAAGCCCAACTTCGACAATGTGCGCCGGGTGTTCGGCCCGGTAGCGGGTGACGTGAAGCGCTACGAGTGGGGCCGCGAGGTCGCGCTCGGCGTGACCGCGGTCGTGGCGCCGGGCCATACGCCGGGCCATACCGCCTTCGCCATCACCTCCGGCAACGGCCGCCTGATGGCCATGTCGGACACGACGAACCATCCCGCCCTGTTCGTCCGCAACCCCGACTGGTCCGCCGTGTTCGACATGGACGGCGACCAGGCCCGGGCCACGCGCCGCCGCATGCTGGACATGGCGGCCGCCGAGCGGATGCAGGTCGCGTTCTATCACGCCCCGTTCCCCGCCACCGGCCACATCGCGAAGGAGGGCACCGGCTTCCGGCTGGTCCCGGTCGCCTGGCAGCCGGCGGTCTAGAGCAATATCGTTCCAGGTGGAATCACCTGGAACGAAGATTTGCGTTCTTCACAAGATTCTAAACCGCGTCCAGTTTGAAAACCATGGTCCTGTCCGCCTCTGGCCAGAGAAGGTGACTGCGATGCCGTGCCCCTGATCACAGGGGCGGGACTATGATTTCCAAACTGGACGGGGTTTAGAAGGCTATTTGGAATCTATTAGGATGCGTCACCAGAGTACGGTGGACGACTCGGGTTCCCGTCACCAGAGTACGAAAAGGCGTCACCAGAGTACGACTTTGCCTGTGGATAACCTTTGTTGAACCCAAGCTTGCCGCGTCACCAGAGTACGAACTCGTGGAGTTCGAGCGTTCCGAGTCGGAACAAGGGGACCTTCCAAAGAAGCGCCACCGGCAAAATTGGACGCCATCTCTTCAAATGGTCCAGACAAGCCGTGACAGTTCGTACTTTACCGACGCACCGTAGCTGCTACTGACTAGCACGGAAGCGCCTTTGTGCTAGCAGCTATGACCTATGTCCGATGGAAGCCGCTCCGCGACGCCGCGGAGCTGGTGTTGCCTTCAGGTCATCGGGATGAACGTCGAAGCCTGCACCTGCCAGGGCGCGGCAGATAAGCACCTTCTGTGTCGTGCTCTCAATACGAGCACGATCGGCAAGTTGATCACCTAGCACCCGGCGAACCCGGATATTGACCTGCACGAGTTCCACGTCCTCGCCCGCGGCGCTCGGGGACGCTCTATCCTGCGCAACCGGCGACAGTGAAGCTGGTGGCAAGCCGGCTTCCTGCGCGACGGTGTTGGCTGCTACTAGTGACTCGCGCGCGGACGGGCGCGCAATCGCTGGCTTCAGACCCTTCATAGACATTCGGCGTACCTCGCTATCCGCTAGCTTCTACAAGCTAAACCGCGTCCAGTTTGAAAACCATGGTCCTGTCCGCCTCTGGCCAGAGAAGGTGACTGCGATGCCGTGCCCCTGATCACAGGGGCGGGACTATGATTTCCAAACTGGACGGGGTTTAGCAGGTAATGTCGTTTTTTGAGGGAGCTACCTTCTTCGGCAACCAGCCGAGAATGCGAA
>JBBSIT010000508.1:0-4186 GCA_038231995.1 Acetobacterales bacterium
CCACGAGGGGAACCAAAGGGCGCCGCCCTACAGGTCCCCTTCTGCACGCCGCCTACAGCACGGCCGGGCCGCCCCGGATCGCATGACCGGGAAGCCGGCCACGCGCCCGGCGCAGCCCGGCCGCGCCCGGCGTCATGCACACCCCTCCCTACCCGGTCTCGCCGACGGGCAAGGAAGCAGCGGGGCTGCTTCCGCTGCCAAAAGGGAGACCACCATGACCAACACCGTCACTGCACATACCGTCACCCACACCACCCTTGAGGTCGCGCTGCCCAAGCTGGACCTGTCGGCCGAGAACGTCCGGCGCACCGGCCGGGCCAGCGGCATCGAGGAACTGGCCGCCTCCATCCAGGCGCACGGGTTGCTGCAATCGCTCGTGGTCCGGCCCGGGCTCGACGGCGAAGGCCAGCCCACGGGCCGATACGAGGTCGTCGCCGGCGGCCGGCGCCTGGCAGCGTTGAAGCTGCTGGCCAAAGGCAAGCGGCTCGCGAAGGGTGCCCCGATCCCCTGCCGCGTGCTGGACGGCACGGACGGCGCCGAGGCAAGCCTGGCCGAGAACGTGGTCCGGCAGGACATGCACGTGGCCGACCAGGTCGAGGCGTTCGCCGGGCTACACGGGGGCGGCGAAGGGCTGGGCGCCGAGGAGATCGCGGCCCGGTTCGGCGTCTCCGCCCACACCGTACGCCAGCGGCTGCGGCTCGCCGCCGTGTCCCCCGTGCTGATCCAGGCATACCGGGACGGGGCGTTGACGCTGGACCACCTGGCGGCGTTCGCCGTCACCGAGGACCGCGCCGTACAGGAGCGGGTGCACGGGCAGTTGCAGGAATGGCAGCGCAGCCCCGACCTGATCCGGCGGCTGCTGACCAACGCCCTTGTCCCGGCGACCGACCGCCGCGTGATCTTCGCCGGGCTGGACGCCTACCTGGCCGCGGGCGGCACGGTGCAGCGCGACCTGTTCAGCGAGGACCGCGGCGGCTGGATCGCGGACGCGGCCTTGCTGGAACGGCTGGTGGCCGAGCGCATGGAGCGGGAGGCCGAGCAGGTGCGGGCCGAGGGCTGGCACTGGGTAGCCATCGGCCCCGACGCTCAGGCCGAGGCGTGGGGGTGCCGGCGCGTGTGGCCCCGCACGGTCGCGCTCACGGAGGAGGACGAGGCCCGGCGCGGTAAGTTGGCGGCCCGCTACGATGAGCTTGCCGACGAGCACAGCCGGAGCGCCGATGACCTGCCCGAGGAGGTCGCGGCCGAGCTGGACCGCATCGAGGCCGAGCTTGCGGCCTTGGAAGCGAAGGAGCAGGCGTGGCGGCTCGAGGACGTGGCCGTGGCCGGGGCGGTGCTGACCCTGACCGCGGATGGCGGCTTGCGGGTGGAGCGAGGCTTCGTGCGCCCCAAGGACGAGCCGCAGCCGGAGCCGACTGCGCCCGCGGCGGACGGCGGCGAGGCGGGCACCGTGGACTCTGGCGATGGTGACGGTGCGGGTTCGGACTCTGGTGACGCTCCGGTGGGCGGCGGCGCGGGCGGCGCGTGGCCCCTGCCGGCCTGGGGCACTACGGGCGCGACCGTGACGGAGCCGGAGGACAAGGCCCCTGCCCTGTCCGCCGCCTTGCTGGGCGAGTTGGAGGCGCACCGGACGGCGGGCTTGCAGGCCGAGCTTGCTGGCCAGCCCGAGCTTGCCTTGCGGGTGATGCTGCACGCCCTCGCCACGGACGCCTTCTATGCCCGGTATGGGGACACTGTGGCCCGGTGCACGTCCTACCCCCCTGCCCTCGCCTCCGCCTGCCCCGGCATCGCGGACAGCGCGGCGCGGCAGACCATGACGGATGCGGAAGCGGCATGGCGCGCCTGCCTGCCCGGCGACCTGGCCGCTCTGTGGTCCTGGCTGCAGGAGCAGGACACCGCGACGCTGCTAGGCTTGCTCGCGGTGTGCGTGGCGCGCGCGGCCGACGCGGGCCGGGCGGACTGGACCGCGCCGCAGGGTGCCGGGTCCATCCAGGCGCGGGTGGCGCAGGCGGCGGGGTTGGACATGCGGCGGTGGTGGCAGGTGACGCCGGAAGGCTACTTCGCCCGCGTGCCCAAGGCGCTGATCCTGGACGCCGTGCGCGAGGGCGCGAGCGGCACCGCGGCGCACCAGCTCCGGGATGTGAGGAAAGAGGTCATGGTGCAGGACGCGGCCACGCTGCTGGACGGCAAGGACTGGCTGCCGCGGATGCTGCGCGTGCCCGGAACCGGAACGGAGGCCGGCGAGCGGGACGCCCCGGCGCTACCCATGGCCGTCGAGTAAGGCCGTTTCCTTTCCTTGCCCGACATGGGGCCGCCCCGGAGGGCGGCCCCTACCGTTGAGCGGCATCACGTGTCGTGATAATAGACCTATCCGGTACGATAAAGAAACGGGGTGGCCGGCATTGCCGACCCAGCCCCGAGGCCGTCACCGATCCCCAACCAAGCCGATCAACCTTGTGGGCTATCGATAGCCGATGGAACATCATACCTCGCTCGACACGGCTGGTTCTTTCGCGCCTTTTCGGGGGCGTACGGGCCGGTTTTCTTCTGCGGGATCCGATGCTCCGCTATGCGGGTCAGATCGGGCAGGCCGGCATAGCCGACCTACTGGCCACCTCGACGCGGACCTTCCTAGCAGCCCGCCTCGTCCATAAACCGGAAAACAGTAAATACTGTTTTGCAGATTTGTGCATCGTCGTAAATGCGATTATCCACTTCTGTAGCCTTCAGATGATCTCAATCGCTGTCAGCGCCTTGAACGGGTCCAGCACCCGCACGCCCCGGCCTCGGAAGTGCCGGACGTTGCGGGTCACTACCACGAACCCGCGCACGCGCGCCGTGGCCGCCAGTGCCGTGTCGTCCCTATTCCGGTCATGCTCGCCGAGCAGTCGCGCCCACTCCGCCGCGATGTCACGGTCCACCGGCACGATGCGGCCCGCGTAGGCCTCCTCCAGCATTGCAAGAGCGGCGAGCTTGGTCTCCGCCAGATCCGGTTCCCGGTGCTTGCGCACCTCCCAGCCCCGCCGGGCCTCAAGGACGGTCACGGCGCTGATGAACAGAACGCTTTCCGGCACCGATCGCAGCCAAGCCCGAACATTGGCGTGACCCCGCGTGCCTGCTTCCCGGAGCACATTGGCGTCCAGCAGGTATCCCGCCGCCTCGGCCGTCACGGGGCCGCCCTTGCGCTCCCTTCGCCTTCGTTCTCCTCGGGGTCGAATGCCCCCAGGTCGGCCAGTTCGCCCAGCATCCGCTTGAAGCTCCGCGCCGGGTAGGGTCGCCCAGGCTTCGGGTAGGCTCGGGCGTACTCGGCCGCGGCCTCGACCTGCGCGCGCGTGAGGTGGGGGTGGTCCTCCAGGGTGGCCTCCACGCCCTGCCCGGCCGCCAGCGCCGCAACGAGATACGCCGGCACGCCATCCGTGCCGCGCAGCACCGGCTCGGCGCCTCCCTCCTCCATGTAGGCTTTGGCCGCCTCCAACCGGCCGAGCCGTGCGGCGATACGCGCGTCCACATCCGCCAGCTCCAGCGCGAGCCGCGGCCCTACCCGCACTTGGTGCTCGCCCTCAGGCAAACCGCGCAGGGCTTGATACACTCGGCGCCGCGCCGCAGGCGTCAGGTCGCCTTCCAGGTCGCCCTCGACCAGGAGGTAGCGCAGCTCGGCCGGGCCGAGCTTGCGCAGCACGCTGCCGTCCGGTCCGTTCGCGCGTGGCTGCCGCTCCGCCTCGATCAGGCCGCGGTCCACGGCGCGGTTGATGGCTGCGGCGGGGCGCTCCACGACATAGCTCGCCTCCCCCACCGTCAGCCCTCTTCCCAGCGCGCCCATGTATTCTCCCAGTTTAATCCATCTAAGTATGAGGATGAGTTGTTGTCCGCGCAACCAGTGTTCCGCAGTCAGGCGAGGATTGGACGTCTCCCCCGCGTGTGCGGGGGCCGCGTGCTACTCGCTTCGCTCCCCGAACCGCCCTTGGCGTCTCGGCCCTGGCGGGTGACGCCCGCTGACGCGGCACTCTGGCGCCGGACGGCGCCGTGAGGGGAACCTAGAGGGCGCCGCCCTACGGTTCCCCTTCTGCACGCCGCCTACAGCACGGCAGGGTCGCTACGCGGCCCGTTGCATTTCCGTATTTGCGCTTTTACGATATTCTGCAAAAGCGGCGAGGCACCTTTGCGATGATCCTGTCCATCCTGAACCAGA
>JBBSIT010000509.1:0-4186 GCA_038231995.1 Acetobacterales bacterium
CCCCCCCCCGCCCCGCCGGGATAGGCACGAGCGCTACTCTGCCAGGTTCGGATGGGTTAAAGCATTGGCATTGTCTGACGCTTGAGGGAGGGGTGCTATGGCCCGACCTGGACCCGAGGCATGGCTGGCGCGCCTGGATGCCTGGCTTGGGCCGTTCCTGGCGGCGCTGCCGCGTGTCGAGCAGCGGCGCTGGGCGCCGTTGTATGTGCAGGGCCTGCTGTTGCCGGGTGAGAGCAAGTCCGTGGAACCGATAGCGGTATGGGTGTGTCCTGGACAGGTCGGGGTAGGTTAAGGATACGTGTTTATGCCGAGTTCCGGGCTATGCCGAGCGAGCCTGACCGGGCGAGGATCGTGCAGTGAGATCACGCGCGTTCTGCCCTTCGCGGCCTCGGCATAATCCCGTGAACCTCGTCCCGCGGCTATCACGGCCGCTGGGAGAGAATGATGGACACGACACATCACGACGCTGCCTGGGTCGCCGGCTACGCTGATTACCTGCGAGACTTGGTAGGGGCGGCCGACGCCACGCGGGCGCGCCACTTGCCCACCGTGCGACGTTTCATCGCGGCCTGCTCCGGCCCGGGCGGTCCCGATTGGACCGGATTGTCCGTCCAGCAGGTGACCGAGTTCGTCCGCAAGGAGGCCGCGCAGAGGACGGGACACGGCCGCAAGGCGCCTGCGTGCGCGACGCGCTCCTTCCTGCATTTCCTGGCTTGGCGCGGTGCCGCTCTCAGTGGGCTCGACCGCGCCATCCCGGCCATCCGGCGCGCACGGCACGCCGGCCTGCCCGCGCACCTCTCTCCGAAGCAACTCGCGCAGTTGTTGCAGCACCCAGCCGCGCCCCGTCCGGCGGCGTATCGTGACCGGGCGCTTCTCTCGCTGCTGGCCGGTCTCGGCCTACGCGCGGGCGAGGTCGCCACCCTCGAACTTGACGACCTACACTGGCGGGCGGGGCAGCTCCGCCTGCGGGCCGGCAAGTGCCGCCGCGAGCGGGTGCTGCCCTTGCCCCAGGAGGTCGGCGCAGCACTGGTCGAGTATCTCCGGCATGGCCGCCCTTCCTGCCAGGAGCGGCGGATGTTCCTCACCCTTACCGGTCCAGCACGGAGCTTCCAAGCCGTACGGTCACTGCGACCGTACGGCGCAACCTCGTGCGCGCCGGCATCCCGCTCGGACGGCTAACCGGGGCGCACATGCTGCGCCACACCGCGGCGTCGCGCATGGTAAACGGCGGCGCCAGCTTCAAGGATGTCGCCGACGTGCTCGGCCATCGCTCGCTGCAGACGACCGGCATCTACGCCAAGCTTGACCTCGACGCGCTCGCCGGCATTGCGCTGCCGTGGATCGGAGGCGGGCAATGAGCGGCGACACCGACCTCGGCCGGCACCTCGAGGCCTACCTGGCCATCCGCGATGCCCTCGGCCTCGTGGCCGGGGCACGGGTCCGCCTCCTGCGCGGCTTCCTCGATCACGCCCGCGGCGCAACGGCGCCCGGCACGCCGATCCGGGCCGCGACCGCGCTCGCTCGGGCCTGTGACCATGCCCAGCCCGGCTGCGGGGGCGCGGGCAAGGCGTACCGGCTCACGGTGGCGCGCGGCTTCCTGTCGTACTTATCGGGCATCGTGCCCGGCACGGAGGTGCCCGGGTTACGTCAGGGCTCGCGCCAACGTCCCTGGTCGGCCGGGGTTGATCCGGATATAGCGCCACCCCTCACTGGCGGGACGGGTGGGAATGCGATGCATCGAGTGCGGCTCGACGGCGATCACTGAGCGGCCCGAGCGCACTGCTCAGGGATATAAGCGCTTCCGCTGCCGTCAGTGTGGCAAGCAGTTCAACGAGCGTAGCGGCGGTGTGCTGAACCGGGCGCAGTATCCGTCCGACGTCATCGCGCTCGTGGTGCTCTGGCGCCCGCGCTACAAGCTTGCGCTTCGCGACCTGCCCGAGATGTTCGCCCTGCGCGGGATCGTGTTTAGCCACGAGACGGTGCGCGAGTGGGAGGTCAAGCTCACCCCGGCTCTGGCCGAGGACCTGCGGCGTCGGCGCAAGGGGAAAGCGGGCTACAACTGGTACGTGGACGAAACCTACATCAAGGTCGGGGGTCGCTGGTGCTACCTGTATCGCGCCATCGACCGCTCCGGCGCGCTCGTGGACGTGATGTTCAGCGAGCACCGCGACATGAAAGCCGCCCGGGCGTTCTTCCGCTCGGCGAAGGCGGTGACCGGCATCACGCCCGACCGGGTCACGTCCGACGGCCACGACAGCTACCCCCGGGCGATCCGGACCGAGCTGGGCCGGCGCGTGCGGCACCGGACCAACCGCTATCTCAACAACAGGCTGGAACAAGATCACCGTGGCATCAAAGGCCGATACCGGCCCATGCGCGGCTTCAAGTGTCCCCGCTCCGCCGACCGGTTCTGCCGCGCTTACGACGAGTTGCGCCACTTCCTCCGTCCCCGCTCCCGCCACAACGAGCACGTGTCCGCCGATCGCCGCAGACTGCTCCTTCTCCGAAGGACCGTAACCGTGCTGGCAATCCTGGAAACTGCCTGACTAGCCCTCGCCGCACGTTCGAGGGCAAAGGCTGTAGTTGCTGGCGCGAGCCATGACACAACCCGTAAGCCGGCGAGGGCTGCCAGCAGGCGTCGCACTTCGGGCACGGTCGGGGGCAGCAGGTCGGCTGCGAGGTTCATCGGGTCCACACCCCCCGACAGCGCCCTTGCGGACGGCGGCGAGATAGGCCAGCGTGAACATCGAGAGCGTGATGTGGCGGTATCACCCTACCCAGGACCGCACTTCGTATTGGTCCAGCCCCACTTCGCCCTTGGCCTGCTCGAACAGGCTCTCGATGGTCCAGCGCGCGCCTGCCACCTGCACCAGCTCGGCCAGTTCAGTGCCCTCCGGCGCATGGGTGAGGTAAAACGTCACCTCGTCCGGCTTGGCTACGTTGCGCCGGACCAGGAGTGCACAGGCGAAGCCTTCCGCCGCGCCGCGGTAGGGCACATGCGCCCAGTCATACAGGCGCAGCCCCTTCGCACCCTCGCCGGCACTGAGCCGCCGCCAGGCCGTCTCGGGCAGGTCCTCGATCCATGTTGTGACAGGCCGCATCCCCAGTCGCTGACCTGAGGTGACGGCCAGCACGTAGCCGCGCCGGTGCCGCTCGGCCCAGCGGGCGATGGCACTGTCCGCCCCATACACGCTGTCGCCGGTGATCCATCGCCGCAGGCGATCCGTCTCCGAAGGAGCCGGTCGCTCCGCGACCGGAGGGGAGAACGGCACGCCCGCGGCGCGGGCGCGCTCCAGCATGGCCAAGCCCAGCTTCGGCTTGGTCGTGAACACGACCTTCTCGGGGATGCGCGCCTCTTTGCGGCGCGGCCTGTCCTCGGCCCAGCCCTCCGGCAGGTAGAGCGCACGGTCGATCAGCGCGCGGCCATGACGGCTCGCATAGCCCAGGAGCACCCCGACCTGGGCGTTCTCGATCCGCCCCGCCGTACCCGTGTATTGCCGCTGCACCCATCGCCGCAAGCGATCCCACGGAGATACCGTGTTTGAGGTCAAGCAGGAGAAGGGGCGTCCGGGGCGGACGTGAACGGCTTTTGCGTCCTGACGACTGCCTGGGCGTAGACGAGCAGCTTGCGGGCGACGGCGACCAAGATGATCTTGGGCGGCTTGCCGGCTGCTTTGAGGCGTCCGACGAAGCCGAGCAGGGCCTTGTTGGTTCGGGCGGCGCTGAGGGCGCACATTTAGAGCGTGCTGCGCAGGCGCTCGTTGCCGACACGGCTGATCTTGCCCCTCCGGCGGCTCCGCCGCCGGCTGCTTCGCACGCGCGACCGACCTACGGTCGGCGCGGGGATCGCCGAGAGGCGATGGTCTGCGCACGGACGAGCCGGAGCTGTGCTCGCCCTCCGGCCGCCTTGCGGCCGGCTCCTTCGGAGACGGATCGCTTCGCGATGGTGAGAGACCAGCAAAGGCGGCGAGGCCTTTCGGGTTGAAGTCAGCGATGTCCGGCGAACCTCTCGGTTCGACGTTGGGCAGTTCGGCGAGCAGGATGGTGGCCGAGATCTCGCCGAAGCCTGTGATGGTGCGCAGCAGGACCAGGTTGCGGGCGAGCGCGGGATCGGCGGCGACGAGGCCGCGCACTGCCTCCATGACGGCGTCGATCTGTGCATCGAGCCAGGCAACATGGGCAGCGA
>JBBSIT010000510.1:0-4183 GCA_038231995.1 Acetobacterales bacterium
GAGGACCTGACCCGGCGCGTCGCCGCGTTCGAGGCGCAGGTCAACCGGGATGCTTGCGCCGTCGCCGATCGCCTCTGGGTCAAGGACCACCTCGATCCCGAGGAGGAGAAACTACGGGTCTCAAGCTAGACGTGGTTTAATGCCGCAATGGAAAAAGCCCGCGAAGATGGCAACACAGGCTAGCTGCCATCGGCCATTTAGCACATGCGTCGCGAAAGGCGGGAGAGGAGAGAGCGTTACTGGCCGCCACAGCCGGATCCGCGGTGCTTGCGAGACGGGTGCGCTGCATCGGGCCAGTTGGTGAGCGATCTGATCCTGCGCACGGAGGGGCTGACCAAGCGGTTCGGCGGGTTCACCGCGCTGAACGGCGTGTCCGTTGGGTTCCAGCGCGGCGCGCTGACCGGGGTGATCGGCCCGAACGGCGCGGGCAAGAGCACGTTCTTCAACCTGGTCTCGGGCCAGTTCCCGCCGAGCGCCGGGCGCATCGTGTTCGAGGGGCAGGACATCACGGGAACGCCGCAGCACCGCTACGCTGGGCTGGGGATCGCCAAGTCCTTCCAGATCACCAACGTGTTCCCCCAGCTCACCGCGCTGGAGAACGTGCGGGTCGCGGCGCAAGCGCTGGTTGCGCGGTTCGACCCGTGGCGGCCGCGCGCGCGGCTGACGGAGCTGGTGGAGCAGGCGCGCGCGCTGCTCGCGACCGTCGGCTTGCAGCACCGGGCGCTGGCTGTGGCCGGCACGCTCGCGCACGGGGAGCAGCGGGCGCTCGAGATCGCCATGGCGCTCGCGGCTCGGCCGCGGCTGCTGCTGCTGGACGAGCCGACCGCGGGCATGAGCCCGGAGGAGACACGGGACGTGATGGACCTGATCCTGCGGCTCGCCGAGGAGCGGACGGTGATCCTGGTCGAGCACAAGATGCGGCTGGTGATGGGCGTGTCGCAGCGGCTGCTGGTGCTGCATCACGGCGAGCTGCTGGCCGAGGGCACGCCGGACGACATCCGCGCCAATGAGGAGGTGAGGCGGGTGTACCTGGGGCAGCGGGCGCATTGATGCTGCACATCGACGGCCTGAACGCCTGGTACGGCGCGAGCCACGTCCTGCAGGGCGTGCATCTGGAGGTGGCCGACGGCGAGATCGTGTGCCTGGTCGGCCGCAACGGGGCGGGCAAGACGACGACGCTGAAGGCGGTGATGGGCCTGCTGCGCCGGGTCGAGGGACGGGTGCGGTTCAAGGGCCAGGACCTGCTGGCCTTGCCGGCGCACACGCGCTTCCGGCTGGGCCTCGCCTACGTACCGGAGGAGCGGCGCATTGTGCCGGGGCTGACGGTGCGGGAGAACCTGACGCTCGGGCTGCTGGCGAGTCCGCGCCGGCGGGAGGAGGCGCGCATCATCGACCGGCTGGCCGCGACGTTCCCGCGCCTGGCGGAGCGGCTGGGCCAGCAGGCCAGCACCATGTCGGGCGGCGAGCAGCAGATGCTGGCCATTGCCCGGGCGCTGGCGGCCTCGCCCCAGCTCGTGATGCTGGACGAGCCGAGCGAGGGGATCATGCCCGTGCTGGTGGACGAGATGTTCGCGCTGTTCGAGGCGCTGCGGCGCGAGGGGACGACGATCCTGCTGGTCGAGCAGAACGTCGAGCTGGCGCTGGCGATCGCCGACCGCGCCTACGTGCTGGACCAGGGCACCGTGGTACACGCGGACAGCGCGCGGGCGATGCTGGCGGATGCTGCGATCGTGGAGCGGTACTGCTCGGTGTGACAGATCACCCGGCTGCCCTGTACAGCAGAGTGGGGCGACCCTCGCGGGCCGCCCCATCGCCAGTCAGCTTAGTCGTCGGTGGGCTTAGGCGCGACGGGCAGGAGCGGCGGGCGTCTTGTCGTGCTGGCCGGCATCAGCGCGCGGCGCAGCGCCGGGCTTGTTGTCATGCTTGTTGTCGTGCTCGGAGGCCGTCACCGGGCTGGCAGCCTGCTTGGTCTCAGCATGAGGCGGCGCGGCGTGCTTGCGGTCCTGCGGGTTCGCCTCCGGCGTGGGGCGGGCAGGGGCATGCCGGTCGGCCTCGGCCTTCACGGCGGCCGGCGGCACGGCGTCCTGCAGCCGGAACTCGGCGGCGGGACGGGCGGTCTTGATGTTGTCCTCGATCTGCTTGGCGACGGCCTGAACGGCGGGCGCCTTGTCGCGCTTCGGCGCCTCGAACTCGCGGCGGGCTGTGTGGTTGGGCTGCTCGACCTTGACCTCGTCACGGCGCACGGTGTCGCGCACGGTCTCGGTGTGCTCGGTGACCTCGGTGCGGAGCACGATCTCCTCGAGCAGGTGCACGCTCTTCCAGGTCTCGACGACCTCGAAGCTGTCGGTCATCTCGACGGATTTCTCGGTTAGGATGTCGCCGGTCGTCGGGACCGTGCTGGCCGGCTTGCGGCGCTCGACGATGACCGTCTCGGTGCGCAGCGAGACCTGCTGCTCGACCGGGGTCTCGACCACAATGCGGCGGAGGCGGGTCGTCTCGCCCTGGACGGTGCGGGTGCCGACGTGGAACGACTCCTCGCCGACCGGGATGACCTCGACGCTGTTGGTGGTGCGCTGCGCGGCCTGGCCGTTGGCGCGCTCGTCGAAGCGGGCGCCCAGTGCCGGCGCGCCGTTGGCGGCGAGCGGGACGAAGCTGGACAGGGCCTGCTGCGAGGCCTTCTGCATCTGCAGCATCATGTCCCAGAACGCGAAACCGGAGCTGACGGCCTTCTCGGCCTGCGCCTCAACGGTGCGCTGCGTAGAATTCGTGGTGTATGACATAGAAGTCTCCTAACCCAACAGGTTGCATCTCAGGCCAGAATTGAACAGTTTGGGCTCGACCGCCTCTATGACTGTCCGATGACAGCGGCATATAGTCCTGGCCGTATGGTTGCCGCGCGGCTATGCGCTGACGGCTGCTTCATATTGCAGTGCAGCATAGAACACAAGTGCGAATCGACGCGGCCGCATCACGAGGAAGTGCGGTCAATCGGTGGCGACCTTCGCCTCGATCCGGTCCCAGATGGCGGCCGCGAGGTCGATGCCGTCGAAACGGGCGATCTCCTGCAGGCCGGTGGGGGACGTCACGTTGATCTCGGTCAGGTAGTTGCCGATCACGTCGATGCCGGTGAAGATCAGGCCGTGGTCGCGCAAATAGGGGCCGATGCGGCGGCAGATCTCGCGGTCGCGCTCCGTCAGCGTCGTCTGCTCGGCCCGGCCGCCGACATGCATGTTGGAGCGCGCCTCGCCCTGGGCCGGCACGCGGTTGATGGCGCCCATCGGCTCGCCATCCACCAGGATCACCCGCTTGTCGCCCCGGCGCACTGCCGGCTCGTAGCGCTGGACCATCAGCGGCTCGCGCGAGCGGGCGAAGTGCATCTCCAGCAGGGAGGCGAGGTTCTCGTCGTCCTCGCGGATGCGGAACACGCCGGCGCCGCCGTTGCCGAACAGGGGCTTCACGATGATGTCGCGGTGCTCGGCGCGGAAGGCGCGGATGGCCTCGTTGTCCCAGGTGACGAGGGTGGGGGGCATCAGGTCGGGGACGTGGGTGACGAGCAGCTTCTCCGGCGCGTTGCGGACATGCGCCGGGTCGTTGACCACGAGGGTGCGGGGCTGGATGTGCTCCAGCATGTGGGTGGCCGTGATGTAGGCCATGTCGAACGGCGGGTCCTGGCGCATCAGCACGACGTCGGTGCCGCCGAGGTCGAGCGTGACCTGCTCCTCGAAACGGTAGTGATTGCCCGGCACGCGCTGCACCGTGACCGGCCGGGCGCGCGCCAGCAGCCGTTCGGTCCGTGCGCCATGCGGGGTCTCGCGCCCCTCGTGCAGCGACATGGCCCGCACGTCGTAGTGCCAGAGCCGATGGCCGCGGCGCTGGGCTTCCAGCATGAGCGCGAAGGTGCTGTCGCCATCGATGCTGATGGACTCGATCGGGTCCATCTGGACGGCGACCTTCAACGGGCGGGGCATGACGTCTCCAAATCTCGTGTCGCGGATGGCAACTTAGAGCCTGTTTGAGACATTGGGCGGGTCGGCCCGGCGGTGCTTTCCGGCGCTGGCGGCACGGGCCGGCTCGCCAATACAACCAGTATCGGCAGCGCCCGCCCGCACCGCCAGCACCGGAAATCCCTCGCCGCTCCTCAGCCGCCGATGTCTCAAACAGGCTCTAAGTGGTGCATCCGGTA
>JBBSIT010000511.1:0-4181 GCA_038231995.1 Acetobacterales bacterium
AGTTTGAAAACCATGGTCCTGTCCGCCTCTGGCCAGAGAAGGTGACTGCGATGCCGTGCCCCTGATCACAGGGGCGGGACTATGATTTCCAAACTGGACGGGGTTTAAGTCCGCTCCGCTCTGGTTCTCGACAACCACACAGGCCTGCTCGGCCTAGCGAATTCTCGAACGGTCTCTCACAGCAGCACGAGGTCGTCGCGGTGGATCATCTCGTCGCGGCCGCGCCAGCCCAGGATCGTCTCGATCTCGTCCGAGCGGTGCCCGGCGATCCTTCGCGCGTCGGCGCTCGCGTAGGCGGACAGGCCGCGCGCCAGCGTCTCGCCATCCGCGCCCCGCACCAGCACCGCGTCGCCGCGGTCGAACTCGCCCTCGACCCCGGTGACGCCGGCCGGCAGCAGGGAGCGGCCACGCGCGAGCGCCCGCACTGCGCCGGGGTCCACCATCATTTGGCCGAGCGGCTGCAGGCTGCCGGCGATCCAGCGCTTGCGCGCCGTGCGGCCGTCCGGCGCCGGCAGGAACCAGGTGCAGCGCCCGCCGGCGGCCAGTGCTGCGATCGGGTGCTCGACCTGGCCCAGCGCGATCGCCATGGCGCAGCCGGCCTGCATCGCGATGCGCGCCGCGACCAGCTTGGTGCGCATGCCGCCGGACGAGTAGCCCGGTGGCGGCTCGCCCCCCATCGCCTCGATCTCGGGCGTGAGCGCGGGGACGGCGGGAATGTGCCGGGCGGCCGGGTCGCGGCGGGGGTCGGCGGTGTAGAGGCCGTCGATGTCGGAGAGCAACAGGAGCTGGTCGGCCTGCACCATCTCGGCGACGCGCGCGGCAAGGCGGTCGTTGTCGCCGAAGCGGATCTCGGCCGTTGCCACGCTGTCGTTCTCGTTGATGACCGGCACGCAGCCGAGCCCCAGCAGGGTGGTGAGCGTCGCGCGGGCATTGAGGTAACGCCGGCGGTCCTCGGTGTCATCGAGCGTCAGCAGCAACTGGGCGGCCGTCATGCCGTGCGCGGAGAGCGCTGTGGTCCAGGCCTGGGCGAGACGGATCTGGCCGACGGCCGCCGCCGCCTGCTTCTCCTCCAGCCGGAGTCGCGGCTGCGTGAGGCCCAGCACCGCGCGGGCCAGCGCGATGGCGCCGGACGACACGATGATGACCGACGTGCCGCGCGCCCGGGCCTGGGCGATGTCGGCCGCCACGCCGTCGAGCCAACCCACGCGGGGCAACGCCCGCTCGGCCACGAGCGCGCTGCCGACCTTGACGACCAACAGCTTCGCTTCGGCCAGGTTGGGCGTCACGCGGGAGTGAGCGCCAGCGCGCTGCGGCCCTCGCGCACGCGGTCCATCAGCGCGCGCAGCACCTCCGGCACGCCCGCGCCGGTCACGCCCGAGATCAGCATGACGGGCTGGCCGGCGGCCTTGGCGAGCGCCGCGCGGCGGGAGGCCGCCTCGCGCGGCGTCATCGCGTCGGACTTGTTCAGCACCAGCAGCTCCGGCTTGGCGTCGAGGTCATGGCCGTAGGCGGTCAGCTCCTCGCGCACCGTGCGCCACGCGCGGACCACGTTGCCGGCGGCGCCGTCCACCAGGTGCAGCAGCACGGCGCAGCGCTCGACATGGCCGAGGAAGCGGTCGCCCAGCCCGGCGCCCTCATGCGCGCCCTCGATCAGGCCGGGGATGTCGGCGATCACGAACTCCTCCGAGTGCGACAGACGCACCACGCCGAGCTGCGGATGCAGCGTCGTGAAGGGATAATCGGCGATCTTGGGCCGGGCGGCCGATACGACGGAGAGGAAGGCACTCTTGCCCGCGTTGGGCAGGCCGACGAGGCCCACGTCGGCGATTAGCTTCAGCCGCAGCCACACCCAGCGCTCCTCGCCCGGGTAGCCCGGCGTCGCCTTGCGCGGCGCGCGGTTCGTGCTGCTCTTGAAGTGCGCGTTGCCGTGCCCGCCGTCGCCGCCGCGACAGAGCGTGACCCGCTTGCCCGCGGCGTCGAGGTCGGCCAGCAGGGTCTCCTTGTCCTCGGCCATGATCTGCGTGCCGAGCGGCCCCTGGATCACCACGTCGGGCGCGCCGGCGCCGGTGCGGTCCGACCCGGCGCCGTTGCCGCCCTTGGGCGCGCGGAAGTGCTGCGTGTAGCGGAAGTCGATCAGCGTGTTCAGGTTCGCCATCGCCTCGAAGATGATGCTGCCGCCTCGGCCGCCGTCGCCGCCGTCGGGGCCGCCGAACTCCATGTGCTTCTCGCGCCGGAACGCGACGACGCCGTTGCCGCCGTCGCCGGAACGCACGTAGATCTTGGCCTGGTCGAGGAACTTCATGGTGCTGCGCCTGAAACGAAAAAGGGCCGGCGCTGGGCCGACCCCTTGATAGCTGCGAGGGGCCGGCCGCCTCAGACCCTATCCCGGTAGGCAATGGATCGGTCCGGCGGGTCTTTTCCGCGCCGGGTGCGTCAGGACCTTGCCGCGATGCGGGGCATCGCGGCTGCGGCCCTTCCTGCCCGGCACGAAAAATCCCTCGCCGGCCCTCCGCCACTGCCTAACGGGATAGGGTCTTACTCGGCGGCGACCGGCAGCTTCTCGACCGAGACGTGGACGCGGCCCTCGGTCTTGCGCTGGAACTTCACGTGGCCATCGACCAGCGCGAAGATAGTGTGGTCCTTGCCGAGGCCGACGTTCTCGCCGGGCTTCACCTTGGTGCCGCGCTGACGGATGATGATGTTGCCGGCGACCACGGCCTCGCCGCCGAACTTCTTGACGCCGAGGCGGCGCCCTGCGGTATCGCGCCCGTTGCGGGACGAGCCGCCTGCTTTCTTGTGTGCCATGTCTCTCTCCTCTAGCCCGCGACGGGTTCTGCGGCCGTCTCGGCCGGGGGTGGCTCGGCGGCTGCGGCCGGCTGGATGTGTCCATCCGCGCTGATGCCGGACACGCGGAGCACGGTCACGTGCTGGCGATGGCCGTTCTTGCGGCGGCTGTTCTGCCGGCGGCGCTTCTTGAAGATGATGATCTTGTCGAGCCGGTCCTGCGCCACGACGGTGGCCGTGACGGAGCCGCCGGGCACGAGGGGCGCGCCGATCGTGGTGCCGGCGTCGTTGCCGACGGCGAGCACGTCGGTGAAGGTGATGGTGGCGCCGGGCTCGGCCTCCAGCTTCTCGACCTTGAGGATCTGGCTGGGCGTGACGCGATACTGCTTCCCGCCGGTGCGGATGACTGCGAACATCGTATGGGTTCCTGACCAGCCGTCCCGGCGTGCCGGGCAGCTCTTTTTCACATATGGGGCGGCCTCGCGGGCGGGGCCACCGGGAGCGCGGGGTTTACCGGCGAGCGGCGTCCGCTGTCAACGGCGTTGCGCCCCGAAGCCTGCTCCCTTATAAGCCGCCCGCCGCGCCCGGAGGGGTGACAGAGTGGCCGATTGTGACGGTCTCGAAAACCGTTGTGCGTGCAAGCGTACCGTGGGTTCGAATCCCACCCCCACCGCCAAGTTTGTTTGAGAAATCAGTGAGTTATCCAGACGCTTCCAGGTTACCAAACCAGGAGAACGTTGAGCCACAGCGGGAACTGTGCCCCTTTTTGTGCCACTTAGGGCAACATGTGCCGCGCTGTGTCCCCCCTGATAGTCTGATCCCTCATCGCATCGTGTAAATTTGGGAGCATGCAGGATGGCATTCGGTGACAAAGGCGGGCGCTCTACGATCGGAGCACGTGAGATTGCACTGCATCTCTGGTCAGACAAGAAAGAGCACGAACGGTACCAGAGGGAGCGTCGGGAAGGGCCGACACTGACGGTGACGCTGGAAGCTGACTATGCGGAGCAGTTCAAGAAAGCCGGTCTAACTCCGCCGCCAGGCCAGGTTATCACGATGCCGAAGACCTCCCTCGACTGGATGTACTCGCAGCAAAAGCGGCAGGAAGGCAACGCTGCGTTGCTCATCAGGCTGCTGAAAGAGGGCAAGATAACACCTGGTAAGTGAAACCAGGGCTCCCAGACTTCCGCCCGGACGACCTACGCCCCCTTGGCTGCCTCCGCCTCCTCGGTGCTCAGGTAGGCCAGGTAGATCTCGGTCGTCTTCAGGTTGCTGTGCCCAAGATGGCGGCTCAGCCGATAGATGCTCCCGCCATTCTTGAGCCAACGGATCGCGAACGCGTGCCGCAGATCATGTGCGCGGAATCGGCGGAAAGGGCGACCTGCCGCAAGCTCGAT
>JBBSIT010000512.1:0-4180 GCA_038231995.1 Acetobacterales bacterium
CCACCGTAGCGGCGCGAAGCGGGACGCGGCAAGTGCCTTGCCCCACCCGGCGTCCAGCAGGAGCGCGGCATGAAGCCGACCGTCGTCCACGCAGCGGGCGACCTGTTGCGACGCCGGCCGCGGCAGGCGTCTCGGCGACCCGGTGGCGCAACGTCATGAGTCTCACCCGGGCCGGGCTGATGCGCTCCGAGACCAGCACGATCCCGGCCCGCTGCTTGAATAAGTTGAGTGCAAGGCCTGCCGGCATTCCTAGCCGATCGAGAATGCCGAGGCATGGCCGGACCGCGCGCCCGGTCCCCGCTGAGCCTTGCCCTACGCTGCGTGCAGCAACGCGCCCAGCTCCGCCCGCCTCTGCACGAGGTCGGCCACGCTGTAGCGGTCGAGCACCGCCAGGAACGCCTGCCGGGCCTCGTGGAGCGCGCCGCGCAGGCCGCAGGCCGGCACGATCGGGCAGGGCGCGTGCACCGGCCCGAAGCAGGGCACGAGCGCCATGTCCGGCTCGGTGCGCCTGACGACGTCGCCCAAGCCGATCTCCCCGGCCGGCCGGGCCAGGCGCAGCCCGCCGCCCTTGCCGCGCACGGTCTCGACGTATCCGGCCCGGCCGAGCTGGTGCGCGACCTTGGTCAGATGCGCCTTGGAGATGCCGTAGGCGCCGGCGACCTGGGCGATGGTGGCGAGGCCGTCGCCCTTCACCGCCAGGTACATCAGCATGCGCAGGGAGTAGTCGGTGTAGACGGTCAGGCGCACGGCGGCTCCGCTCAGGAGGATGAAGTTGCCTCGTCCAAAACATATATGTTCGATGTTGCTTTCTGCCAGGCAGGCATTAGATATAGGAGCGATACATGTTATGGCGCGCCGGCGCCGGAGGATTGAACAATGATCGGCAAGACGGCGCTACGGGTGTTCCTGCTGCCCGGCAACCTGGTGTGCAACGCGCTCGGCGCGCGGGAGGACGACGACCGGGCGATGATCCGGTCGCTGATCAACATGCTGGTCTGGAACTTCGTCATCGTGCTCGCCGTGGTGCTGTGGTAGCCGCGCCGCTCCAGGCAGGCGTCTCCGGCCCGGTCACCGAGAGCGCCATCCGGCAGTTGCTGGCCCTGTTCTACGGCCGGGTCCGCCATGATCCCCAGCTCGGCCCCGTGTTCGCCCGCGCGGTCGGCACGACGGACGCGGACTGGGCGCCGCACCTCGCGCGCGTCTCGGACTTCTGGTCCTCGGTGATGCTGCGCAGCGGCCGCTACCATGGCGATCCGTTCTCGGTGCACCTGCGCCTGCCGGACCTGCAGCCTGCGATGTTCGACCGCTGGCTCGCGCTGTTCGGCGAGACCTGCGCCGAGCTGTTCGAGCCGGACGTGGCCGATGCCTTCCGCGAGCGGGCCGAGCGCATCGCGGGCAGCCTGCGCATGGGCCTGTTCGAGCGGCTGCCGGCGCGCAAGCGGGCCACCGGTCCGGAGGAGACGCGGCCATGACCTACGTGGTCACCGAGAACTGCATCAAGTGCAAGTTCATGGACTGCATCGAGGTCTGTCCGGTGGACTGCTTCTACGTGGGCGAGAACATGCTCGTCATCCATCCCGACGAGTGCATCGATTGCGGCGTGTGCGAGCCGGAGTGCCCGGCCGAGGCCATCGTCCCGGACAGCGACGATAAGGCAGCGGGTTGGGCCGAGCGCAACCGGGTGGTCGCGGCGCAATGGCCCAACATCACCCGCAAGGGCGAGCCGCCGGCCGACGCGGACGAGTGGAAGGACAAGCCGGGCAAGGAGGCGCTGTTCTCGCCCGAGCCGGGCGTGTGACCTGATCCGAGGCTGGATCGAGGAAGGGAGAGTCTCATGACGGACACGATGTATCCACCAGCCACGCGCGAGATCGCGCAGCAGCGGCGCGGCCTCGCGCCCGAGACGCAGGCCGCATTCGACGCCTTCGGCCGCCAGGTGTTCGCCGAGGGCGCGCTCTCCGCGAAGATGAAGCAGATCGTCGCGGTGGCCGTGTCGCACGTGACGCAGTGCCCCTACTGCATCAAGGGGCACACCAAGGCGGCGCTGCGCTCCGGCGCCACGCGCGAGGAGCTGATGGAGGCGATCTGGGTGGCGGCCGAGATGCGGGCGGGCGCGGCCTACGCGCACTCCGCGCTCGCGATCGCCACCTTCGAGGAGGAGCAGGCGAAGGCGCCGTCCGGCGGATGAGCGAGGTCCGGGTCAAGCGGGCCTACGATCCGCCGGCGCCCGGCGATGGCGCCCGTGTGCTGGTGGACCGCTTGTGACCGCGGGGGCTGAGGCGGGACGGGGCGAAGATCGACCTCTGGCTCAAGGACGTGGCGCCCAGCGCCGAGCTGCGCCGCTGGTTCGGCCACGCTCCCGCGAGATGGCCGGGGTTCCAGGACCGCTACCAGGCCGAGCTGGCGGGCAACCCGGCGCTGGAGGCGCTGCTTGCCATGGTGAAGCAAGGCAAGCCGGTGACGCTGCTGTTCGGGGCGAGGGACATGGAGCGCAACAACGCGGTCTTGCTGCAAGCTTTCTGCAAGAGAGAATGAGCCGTGGGTGACGCCAGCGCCGGGCACGCCGCCCCGGCTGCTGCGCTCGCATCGCATAGCACCCGGCACCTGGGAGCTGATCCGCGTGCTGGAGGGCCGGCGGCTCTACAAGGTGCTCGCCCGCCGCCTTCGGAGCGCGTCCTTGATCTCGTGGGCGCACCGGGCTGGCGTGCCGGAGCGGGCACGGCCAGGGGGCAACCCGGCGTTCGGGCGTCGCTCCCGTTGCTCCGGGCGCCATCATCGCTACCCCTTCGGAGTCGGGAGCGGATGCTGCCGAGATCGCGACAATGGACGATGTAGCGGCTGCTCGCGCGGTGACGGAGCTGTCACGGGCGCTTCGCGCACCAGGCCATGATGGTTGGTACGAGCTTTCCCTGGCGTACCTCCTCGACCATGTGCTGCACGCCGTGCCAAAGGTCCGTCGCCGCCGTCTCGAGGAACGCGCCTAACTGCCCCCAGCGCAACGCTGGCGCGTCCGGCCGGTACACGCCCTTCGCAGGCTCCACGCCCACGCCGTCGTCATAGACGAGCTTCCCGCCCAGGTAGGCCGTGTAGGCCAGCACGCCCACCCCAGCGAGACCCGCGCCGAGATAGACGGCGTTGGGCCGTTTTTGTTGAACGCGCCAGACCGCCATCGAGGTGGCGACCACCGTGGCGACGAAGTTCAGGTTGCGGTGCGTCATCAGCATGTCCTGCGTCTCGCCCTTGACGTTCACCTCCTCCCCCGCGATGAGCCCGGTGACGGCGGCGCCAAGCGCGCCCACCGCAGCCAGCGCGATCGCCTTCCGCCCGAAGCCAAAGAGCGACTTCTTCGGTAATGCACCCGAGAGCGTCCGCGCCGACCGCGAGCGGCAGCAGAGTGATCGGAAGGTGTACGAGAGCAGGGTGCATCTGTTGCAGTTGGATGGCCATATCGCGCTCCTGGGAAAGTCCAAGTAATTATTCTAGCCACTCGGACGCCCAGACAATAACGTAATCCCGTGCGTCGACGCGATCGTGGCGAGCGAAGCCACGCGCGGCCCGGGGGGTGGGCAGCCCGAGCTGGACGGCCGCAGCCGGGACAGGAAATGAGGGAGCGGTCATGGTTCGGACCCATGCGGGCGTGCGCGAACGCATAGCCAGGCCAGCCGAGGGTCTTCGGCGGCGCCAGCGCGGTGCGGCGGAGCCGCCATCGTGTGTCCGGCCGATCGCCGCCGAACACCAAGAAGAGGACGAGAAGCAACACGAGCAGGCCCAAGCCCCCGCCGAGGCCGCGACCGCCGTAATAACACTGATTGTAGCCGTAAGGCTGATAGTCTGGACACAAGTATGCAGGTATGAAACATGATTAACGACTCGTGGAGGAAAGCTGCCGCGTAATGACCGCCGTTCAGAGGCGGGCCGCTCGTGCCCTTCTCGGCAGCGATCAGAGGCGGCGTGCCGAGCTCCCTGCTGTGTCGCTGCCGGGCGTTGCGCGGCCAGCGTCGTGCTGATCGGTGACGACGCACTAAGGACTCATCCGGAAGTAACCGCTTTGATCGCGGTGTTTGATGGGTGAAGGGTGTAGTTCCACTCGCCGTGGAACGGATCACGCGCGATGTTGAGGCTGGCCATTGCCTGATCCGACACGGCGATCCCTTTTTCATAAACGGTGCTGTCGAGTTCG
>JBBSIT010000513.1:0-4179 GCA_038231995.1 Acetobacterales bacterium
AACTGCGCGGCGGCGCTGAGGGACGCAAAGCCGCTGAACGCCATGAGGATCCAGGTGCCGATCGACATCGGCGAGGTGCCCTTGGCGACGCGGAGCATGTTGTAGAACCGCTGCGGCGTGTGCAGGTCCCAGATCAGCAGCGCCGTGCCGAGGGTAGGCGCCAGCATGGAGAGGTAGCGCCCGCGCCGCACGAGGCCCGAGACCGCCGGGCCGCGCGCGTGGTCGGCGAGGGTGGAGAGCAGGGCGGAGGCGCCGGACAGCCCGGCGAGGAAGATGTAGCCGCCCACCACCCAGTTGTTGAACGGCGCCTCCTTGAGCTGGGCCCGGCCGTAATAGGTCGGCCCCGTCCACTCGCCCGTGTGGGCGGGCGCGTTGGCATTGGCCCGGGCAGGCGTGACGACCTGGTCCGGTGGGCTGTGCTCGGACATCGTGACCCCGGTTAATCGCGGCTGGAGAACAGGGAGAAGGCGGCGACGGCCAGCCCGGCCACGGCGGCGAGCCCCGCCGCCAGGCTGGGCGCCACGCGGTTCGACGCGCGGGTGGGCGCCGCGGGCAGGTTGTAGGTCTCCGGCCGCTCGGTGAGCAGGAAGAAGGCGTTGAGGTGCACGAGGTCGCCGGTGGCGCCGGGCGAGTCGGGCACGCCGTAGAGATAGGCCGATTCGGCGCCCATCGCGTGCAACTGCTCCACCCGGCGCGCGGCCCTGCGAGGCACGTCGTTCAGCGCGCCGACCTGGATGCGGTCGGTGGGGCCGGCCTTGGAGCAGGCCGGCTCCAGCCCGCCCTTCAGCCGGTCGTAGCAGAGGGTGCATTTATGCGCCTTGCCGTCGAGCGTGCTGAGATCGACCACGCCGAACGGGCAGGCCGGCACGCAGTAGCCGCAGCCGTTGCAGATGTCCTGCTGCAGCACGACGGTATCGAACTCGGTCTTGAACAGGGCGCCGGTGGGGCATGCCTCGATGCAGGGGGCGTTGTGGCAGTGCTTGCACACGTCGCTCATCATCAGCCAGCCGCTCTGGAACGGCGCCTGGTCGTTGTCGCGCACGCCGCAGGCGCCGGACTTCTCGATAAAGCTCACGTGGCGCCACGTGTTGGCGGACAGCGCCCCGGTGTTGTCGTAGCTCTGTCCGGTCAGGCCGAGGTTGTCGGCCGGCAGGTTGTTCCACTCCTTGCAGGCCACCTCGCAGGCCTTGCAGCCGATGCAGAGCGTGGTGTCGGTAAAGAAGCCGTAGGACTTGCCGGGCTCGATCAGCACCCCGGCCGTCAGCTCGGACTCGTTGGGGATGAGGCGGTCCAGCCTGGAGGCCGTGTAGTCCTGCGCGCGGGCGGGGATGTCCAAGGCTCGGTGCTCCCTAAGCGTCGGTCAAAGCGATGGACTGGGCGAGATTGCCGATCACGTTCTCGGCAGGCTCGTAGCGCACGCGCACGCGGGCCTGCCGCTTCGGCAGAGGCGTGAGCTGGTCGGTCTCGGCCCCGGCGCCAGGGCTCAGGATGAACAGGTGCGAGACGCCGGCATCGTCCTGAAGCTGGAAGCGCCCTTCCTGCACGATGGTGACAACGCCCTCCATGGTCCGCATCGGCCCAGCCTCCTGCGCGTGTGTCCCCTGCGCATGAAGGCGCAACGCCTGAGTGCCAGAACAGGAGGCGGTCGCGAAAGGGGAGCTTGCGCGAACGTGATGACGGGATGGCCGGCTGGCGATTGCGGCGGCGCGAGCCCTCGTCCACGTTCGGCGTTGTTCGGGCAGCGTTGTTCGGGAGCCGCAAGACGGGAGCGTGCCGATGAGAAAGATACGTCAGGGCGTGGCGGGCCATGCCGCCGCCTTCCTGCGCGACTGGTCGCTGCCGCGGCAGATGGCCGGGCAGAGCGTGATGGCGGAGGCGGCCAGGAGCACGGCGTCCAAGGCGCTGCGTCCGCGGCTGGAGGAGGCGGACCGGCTCGGGACCAGCATCTGCCCGTTCTGCGCCGTAGGCTGCGCCCAACTCGTCTATGCCAAGGACGGCAAGCCCATCCACATCGAGGGCGACCCGCGCAGCCCCGTCAACCAGGGCACGCTCTGCCCCAAGGGCGCCAGCACGCTGGGCGTGATGCTCAGCCCGCAGCGCCTGAACGGGGTGCTGCACCGCGCGCCCTATTCCGACCGCTGGGAGGAGAAGCCGCTCGACTGGGCGATGGAGCGCATCGCCCGGCTCACCAAGCGGACGCGCGACGAGACGTTCGTGGACACCTTGCCCGACGGCAAGCGGGTGAACCACACGGTCGGCCTCGCCTCGCTCGGCGGCGCCACGCTGGACAACGAGGAGAACTACCTCATAAAAAAGCTGTTCGGCGGCGGCCTCGGCATGGTGAGCATCGAGAACCAAGCCCGCATCTGACACTCCTCCTCGGTGCCCAGTTTGGGCACCTCCTTCGGCCGCGGCGCAGCCACCATGTCCCTGTGGGACCTGGCGAACGCGGACTGCATCGTCGTGATGGGCTCCAACAGGGCGGAGAACCATCCGATCGGCTTCCGCTTCGTCATGCAGGCGAAGGCGCGCGGCGCGACCGTGATCCACGTGGACCCCCGCTTCACCCGCACCTCGGCCATGGCCGACATCCACGCGCCGATCCGCTCGGGCTCCGACATCGCCTTCCTCGGCGGCATCATCCGCCATATCCTGGAAGGCGACCTGTGGTTCCGCGACTTCGCCCTGAACTACACCAACATCGCCCACATCATCGAGGACGGCTACCGCGACCCGGAGCAGGAAGACGGCCTGTTCTCCGGCTTCGACCGCGACAGCGAGAGCTACAAGCACGACACCTGGCAGTACAAGGGCAAGATCATGCCCTCCGCGCTCGCCGATCACAGCGTGGCGCTGCAGGAGAGCGCGGAGCCCGGCGAGCACAGCCTCTCCGACGGGCCGCCACCCGAGGACCGGACGCTGCAGCATCCGAACTGCGTCTATCAGATCATGCGCCGGCATTACGCCCGCTACACGCCCGAGATGGTCGAGCGCGTCACGGGCTGCCCGGCCGCCACCTTCCTGCGCGTGGCCGACGCGCTGGCGAAGAACTCCGGCCGCGAGCGCACCGGCGCCTTCTGCTACGCCGTGGGCTGGACGCATCACACGGTCGGCGTCCAGATCATCCGCGCCGCCTCTATCATCCAGGGACTGCTCGGCAATGTCGGGCGGCCTGGCGGCGGCATCCTCGCGCTCCGCGGCCATGTCAGCATCCAGGGCAGCACCGATATCCCGACGCTCTACAACATGCTGCCGACCTACCTGGCCCAACCCAACGCGCTGCACGAGCACGGCACGCTCGACGACTACCTGAAGGCGGAAACCCCCGACACGGGCTGGTGGCACAACCTGCCGAAATACATGGTCAGCCTGCTCAAGGCCTGGTACGGCGACGCCGCCCGGGCGGACAACGAGTGGGGCTACCAGTTCATCCCCAAGCTCACCGGCGACGTGTCGCAGCTGCCGATGACGCTCGCCATGGAGGACGACATCGTCAAGGGCCAGTTCATCCTGGGGCAGAACCCGGTGGTGGGCGCCGTCAACTCCGACCTGGTGGAGCGCGGCCTCGCCAAGCTGGAATGGATGGTCGTGCGCGACTTCGCCATGACCGAGACGGCGAACTTCTGGCAGAAGGGCCGCCTGGTGCAGCGAGGCGAGCTGTCGCCCGAGCAGATCGGCACCGAGGTGTTCTACATGCCGTGCGCGCTGGCCGGCGAGAAGGACGGCAGCGTGACCAACACCAGCCGCCTCGTGCAGTGGCACGACGTGGTGTGCGAGGCGCCGGGCGACAGCCGGTCCGACCTATGGTTCATCTACCATCTCGGCAAGCGGCTGCGCGAGCTCTACGCCGGCAGCACGGAGCCGCGCGACGCGGCCATCCAGGCGCTGACCTGGCAGTACCCGGAGCGCGGCGAGCGGCGCGAGCCGGACGCCGAGAGCGTGCTGCGCGAGATCAACGGCTACACCGTGGCCGACCGCAAGCAGATCGCCCAGTACCAGGACCTGAAGGACGACGGCTCCACCGCCTGCGGCGGCTGGATGTACTGCGGCGTCTATCCGAAGGAGGGGCACAACAAGGCGCGCGACCGCAGGCCCGAGCCGCCGGGCGGCCCAGGCGCCCACGCGGACTGGGCGTTCTCCTGGCCCTCCAACCGGCGCACGATGTACAACCGCGCCTCC
>JBBSIT010000514.1:0-4177 GCA_038231995.1 Acetobacterales bacterium
CAGACGGCGGCATCAGAAACCCAGTGTCGCGATCAATCAGGCGGAAATTGCTCATGCGGCAGGTCTCCGAAGCGCAGCCACTCAATCCGCCGACCCTACAACTCGCTTCCGCGTCGCGTTAAGTCCGACAGGCTGCTAGGTGTGCTTGCTACCTAATAGCGGCTCGATCCACGTGCAGAACCTGGCGCAGAGCGCCATCTCGGCGGCCACCTTCGGCGCGGGGAACAGCCTGCTGCTGCCGATCGGCATCCCGTTCCTGCTCGGGCGGCCCGACCTGGTGCTGCCGCTGCTGGGCGGCGTAGCGCTCGCGATGCTGGTGGATGCGACGATGCTCTATCGCCTGTTCGGCTCGCGCGCCTTTCCGGCCGAGGGGGCGTGGCCGCCCGGCGTGGCCGCGGCGGAGGCCATCCGCGCCGGCGATGAGGGCGGCAACCGCCTGCTTGTGCTCGGCGGCGGCGTGGCGGCGGGCATCATCGGGACCGGGTTCCTCGGCATCCCCATGTCGGCCTTTGGCGTAGCTTTCATCGGCAACATCTGGGCGCTGGCCATGTTCGGGATCGGGCTGCTGCTGCGCGGCTACTCGCCGCAACTGTTCTCCGGCGTGCTGCCCGGCGGCGACATCGCCAAGGCGTTCATCCCGCACGGCATCATGATCGGCGCCGGGCTGGTCGCGCTGGTGCAGGTCGCCCTCGTGATGAGCGAGCGGCGCACGCTGCCCGGAGCGGCCGCGGCGCCCGGGCCAGGCCGTGCGCTCGGCGCCGGCGCCGTGGCCTACCTGGTGGCCGCGGTGCTGATCGCGCTGGGCGGTGGCGTCACGGCCGAGCTCTCAACCGGCATGCTGGTCGCCTTCATTGCCTACGCCGCCTTCGCCGCCCTGGTGCACGAGCTGATCGTCGGTCTCGCCGCCATGCACTCCGGCTGGTTCCCGGCCTTCGCGGTCGCGCTGATCACGCTCATCATCGGCATGCTGCTGGGCTTCCCGCCGGTGTCGCTGGCTCTGCTCGTAGGGTTCTCCGCCGCGACCGGCCCCGCCTTCGCCGACATGGGCTATGACCTGAAGGCTGGGTTCATGCTCCGCGGCTACGGCGCCGACCCGGCGTTCGAGGCCGACGGACGCTGGCAGCAATACCTCGCGGCCATGTTCGCCTTCGTCGTCGCCGGCCTGGTCGTGCTGGTGTCTTACCAATCCTATTTCGCGGCGAACCTGTTCGCCCCGGTGGCGAAGGTCTACGTGGCGACCATCAATGCCGGCGCGACGCCGGGCGTCGCCTGGCAACTCCTCGTCTGGGCCATCCCGGGCGCGCTGCTGCAACTGGCCGGCGGACCGAAGCGGCAGATGGGCGTGCTGTTCGCGACCGGCTTGCTGATCCTGTATCCGCAGGCCGGCTGGGCGGTGCTGGTCGGCGTGGCATGCCGCCTCGCCTACACCCGGCTCCGGGGCGCCTCGGCGCAGGGCGAGATGGAGGTGTTCGCCGGCGGCGTCATCGCCGGCGACGCCCTGATCGGGTTCTACAAAGGCATCGCCGCGAACCTGCGCCGTTGATGCGGCTCTGCGGCGGACGGCTCGGCCCATACGAGAGCCGCCCGCGCCGCAGCCACGATTCATGCCCACGGTACGACGGCACCGTGCCAGCATCCCGCAGATGAGCGCATCAGACGATATCCTCGCGCCCGGCTTCGTGGAGCGCCCGTTCTGGTGGGATGCCGCCCCGCCGGTGCCGACGCCCGGCGAGGCGGCGCTGCCGGACGAGGCCGAGGTGCTCGTCATCGGCGGCGGGATTACCGGCCTCTCGACGGCGCTGGAGCTCGGGCGCCACAGGCGCCGCGCCCTGGTGCTCGACCGCGAGATGATCGGCTGGGGCGCGTCCAGCCGCAACGGGGGCGCCCTGTCCGGCGCGGGCAGCCTCGGGCGCGCCCGCGCCGACCTGCAGGGCGCGATCGGCCCCGAGATCCTGGGCGCCATGCTCGACGAGGCCGAGGCGTCGTTCGAGGACTACGAGGAGCTGGTGCGGCGCGAAGGGATCGACTGCCAGTACCGGCGGTGCGGCCGGTTCGTCGGCGCGCACGGCCCCGCCGCGATGGAGACGCTCAGGCGGCGCGCTGACATGCTGAACCGCCGCGACCCGGCGGAGGCCGAGATCGTCCCGCGCGCGCGGTTGGAGGAGGAGCTGGCGACCGAGCGCTACCACGGCGGGCTGGTGATCCGGCGCGCGGGCTCGGTGCATCCGGGCAAGTACGTGCGCGGGCTGGCGACCGCGGCTGAACGGCACGGCGCCACCCTGTGCGGCGGCGTATCGGTGGAGAGCTACGCGCGCGACGGCGACGGCTTCCGCGTGGCGACCAGCCGCGGCGAGGTGCGCGCCCGTGCGCTGATGGTGGCGACCAACGGCTACACCGGCGGCGCGACGCCCTGGCACCGGCGCCGGCTCGTGCCGGCCGCCAGCTACATGATCGCGACGGAGCCGCTCGGGGCCGAGCGGGTCCAGGCGCTGCTGCCGAAGCTGCGCGTCTATGGCGACACCAAGAAGGTGCTGTACTATTTCCGCCCCTCGCCGGATGGCGACCGCATCCTGTTCGGCGGCCGGGCCAGCTTCGTCGACGCCGACGTGCGGCGCTCCGGCATGCGGCTGCACCGGTTTCTCACTCGTCTGCTGCCGGACCTGGCCGGCACGCGCATCACGCATTCCTGGAAGGGCAACGTCGCCTTCGCGATCGACATGATGCCGCATGTCGGCCAGCAGGACGGGGTGCATTTCGCGCTCGGCTGCAACGGCAGCGGCGTGGTGACGATGACCCACCTGGGCCGGCAGTCGGCGCACCAGATGCTAGGCACCACCAACCGCGCCTCCGCGTTCTCGCGCATGCCGTTCCCCACCATGCCGCTCTACAACGGCGTGCCGTGGTTCCTGCCGGCGGTCGGTGCGTACTTCCAGTGGCGCGACCGGCGCGACGGGTGGCGGCAGCCGTGAGCGGCCATCCGGCCTTTCCGCCCGCGGAGTTTGCGGCGCGCATCGACGCCATGCGCGCGGGGTTGCGCGCGGCCGGCGTGCAGATGGCGCTGTTCGACGAGATCGAGGCCATGACCTGGATCTCCGGCTACGGCAACTCGGAGAACCGCTGGCGCTGCGTGGGCGTTCCGGTGGACGGGGCGCCGTTCTTCCTGATCCGGTCGCTGGACGTCTCGCCGTGCCGGCAGCGCAGCGTCATCGCCGATGTCGTGAGTTTCCTGGATTGGGAGGACCCGATGCCGGCACTGGCGCGCGTGCTGGCCGGACGCGGCCTGGACCGCGCGGCGGTCGGGCTGGACTTCAACTCCTACGGCATGACGCTGGCGCGGTTCGGCGCGCTGCGCGCAGCGCTTCCGGATGCGAGATTCGTCGATATCGGTCCGCTGATCTGGGAGCTGCGGCTGCGCAAGTCCCCGGCGGAGGTAGCGTTGCTGCGCCGGGCCGCCGCTGTCGCGGACGAGGCGACCCGGCGGGCCGCCGCGGCCTGCGTGCCCGGCGCCACCAAGCGGGACGCGGCGCGGGTGGCGGTGGACGCGTTCGTGGAGCTGGGGGCGGACCCTGGCCCGCCGGGGCCGATTTCCGCCGGGCGCGGCTGGGATTTCCTGCACGGGCACCTGGACGACGAGAGGCTCGCCGCCGGCGACGTGGTGCATATCGAGCTGACGCCGCGCATCCACGGCTACAGCGCGCGCATCATGCGCTGCGCCGTGGTGGGCGAGGCGCCCGCCGCCCTGGTGGACGCCACCGCGACGCTCGCCGCACTGCAGGACCGGCAGATCGCCGCGATGCTGCCCGGCGCCCACGCGGGCGACGTGGACGCGATCCTGCGCGACGGCGTGCTACGCGCCGGGCTGCGGGACAGCTACGACAATATCACCGGCTACACGCTCGGCCTGTATGCCCCTGCCGGGCCGCGCACCAGCGACTTCACCCGCATCTTCCACCCCGGCGCCGGCTGGCGGATTGAGCCGGGCATGGTGTTCCACATGTACGCGTCCGCAGCCGGCACGTCGCTCAGCGAGACCGTGCTGACCACCCACGGCCAGCCGGAGCGCCTGACCCGGCTGCCGCGCGCACTCATCGTCAACTCCTGAGCTTGGCTTTGCACGTCAGGGCGGTCGGCAGGCGACGAGCAGCAGGCGGTTGATCACGTCGGCTGAGAGTTTCGG
>JBBSIT010000515.1:0-4165 GCA_038231995.1 Acetobacterales bacterium
CGAGCGCGGATGCCGATACCACGCCCAGCCAGCGCGACCGGCACATCCAGACGATCCGGGACAGAGGACGCCTGGGGTGGCAGAAGGCGGTCGGATACGGCAGGCGCTCGCTCGGCGAGACGGCCATGTTCCGATACAAGGCCGTCATCGGTCGTGGCCTGCGCGCCCGGACTCTGCCCGCCCAGAAGACCGAAGCCAAAGTCGGCTGCGCGGTTCTCAACCGCATGACCCGGCTTGGCATGCCGGTGTCGCAGCGCATCGCCTGACAGCGCCTTCGGCGACCCGGTCACACCCGTCACCCGAATTGCGCACCAACGCTCTATCAGCTGCTCTCCGCTCGCCTGGCAAATCAGCTGCCACGCAGTGGTGGTGCGCTCGGTATGGACGTTGGACGGGCGCAGCAGATCACTGATGGCGGCATGACGTTCGAGCTGCTGCGGGTGAACGGTGTGCGCCGGGGCTCGCCAGGCGCGCAGGCCGGCTTCTCCGTCGGCGACCAGATCATCGCCGTCGATGGGCGCGTGTTCCCCAGTGTCGCTGCCTTCGCTGCCTATATCGGCTCCGTGCAGCCGGGCCGGCAGATCACGATCGACTACATCCCAGCCGGCGGCGGGCCGCAGCAGGCCCAGCGCGTGACAGTGACCGTCGGCGCGGGTGGGCGGGCCGTTCCCGCACAACAAGCCGTTCCCGCACAGCAGGACGACCAGGCCCGGTCCACCGGCCTATCCACGGGGTCCAAGGTCGCCATCGGGGTGGGTGCGGCAGCCCTGTTCGGCTGCTACGAGCTAGGCTGCTTCTCCGGCCCTAAAGCTGGATCTGGTGAAACCCGTCAGCGGCAGCCATCCGGGCTCCAGCAGCAGCGTTGACGGCCAACTACGGCTCTAGGTCGAGAGTGTTGGTTTCATACTCATACCCTTTCAGTCCAACTCAACAAGATTTTCCTTGATTAGGCAGTCCGTCCATGGAGCGGGCCAGAATTAAACCCCGTCCAGTTTGGAAATCATAGTCCCGCCCCTGTGATCAGGGGCACGGCATCGCAGTCACCTTCTCTGGCCAGAGGCGGACAGGACCATGGTTTTCAAACTGGACGCGGTTTAGCTGACGCATGACACCTGTTCGTGGCGCAACTCGGGGCAACGACCGGGTGCAGCGCGCGTAGGCGTTCCGCTAGCTACCCGTCCTCGCCGTCCTGGCCTGGCCGTATCCTTGTTGAACCCCTCGATTAAAGGAACTGAGACCATGGACGAGAACCCACGGGTTGGGATGGCACGCTCGTCGGCTACGCTGGTCCGCGCTGATGCCCAGCCAGGATGGCGTAGGCGTCCCCGTCGCACTGGTGCCCTAGCCAGGGACCCACGAGTGATGGCGCGCACCATTGTCCTGCGGCAGAATGGCTTGTCCGGACCCGGCCGCGCTCAGACGCGCCGCGCTCCGGCCGTGGACGCCGCATGACGTCCCCGCATCTCCGGACGCCCCCAAGGCTCGTGCAACCAGGGAACATAGGATGCGCGCTCCTACCACCGAGCGCAGTCCGCTCCCCTAGCAAGCTTGAGCTATGGGGCGGACTGGAGTGCAGCGTGGTCCGTGTCGGCGACGATCTGCGGGACCAGTTCCGCGAGACGGGGCACCACGACCGCATCGGCGATCTGGCAGCCATTGCCGGCCTCGGCATTCGCAAGTTGCGCTATCCCGTGTCTTGGGAGCGTGTGGCGCCGAACGACCCCGAGGTCCTCGACTGGACCTGGCACGACGAGCGGCTGACGGAACTCCGCCGCCTCGGCATTGCACCCATCGTCGGCCTTGTCCACCACGGCAGCGGGCCGGCCTATACCAGTCTGCTCGACCCGCGCTTCCCCGAGAAGCTGGCTGACTTCGCGCTGCAAGTTGCGCGTCGCTACCCTTGGGTGGAGGAGTGGACGCCGGTCAACGAGCCGGTGACCACGGCCCGCTTCTCCGGCCTCTACGGCCACTGGTTCCCGCATGAACGCAGCGAGGAGAGCTTCCTCCGCATGCTGGCCATCCAGTGCCGCGGGGTGCTGCTGGCCATGCGCGCCGTGCGGCGTGTGGTGCCTGAGGCACGACTGGTGCAAACCGAGGACCTCGGCCGAACCTTCGCCACCTCTCCCCTTCAGCATCAGGCCGACCACGAGAACGGACGGCACTGGCTCAGCCTCGACCTCCTCTGCGGCCGCGTGGATCGCAACCATCCCTGGCACACTCGGCTGCGAGCAGCCGGCGTGCCGGAAACGGAGCTGGACGACTTCCTTGCCAGCGACCTCGGTCGCAAGACTTCGAGCGGCCCCGCGCCCATGACGATCGGGCTGAACCACTACGTGACCAGCGAGCGCTACCTCGACCACCGCCTGGCGCCGCACCCGCCCGCCACGCACGGCGGCAACGGCCGGCAGCGCTACGCCGACACCGAGGCGGTGCGCGTCCCAATGCCACCCGGCAGCACCGGCTGGCTGCCTCGGCTTCGCGAGGCCTGGGAGCGCTACCCCGAGATGTCGCTCGCGGTGACCGAGGTGCATATCGGCTGCAGCGAGAACGAGCAGGTGCGCTGGCTCATGGAATGCTGGCGCGCAGCCCAGGCACTGCGCGCCGAGGGTGCGGATCTCGCCGCTGTCACTGTTTGGGCGTTGTTCGGCGCCGTGGACTGGTGCAGCTTGCTGACACGCCGAAGCGGGCGCTACGAACCCGGCGCTTTTGATGCAGGCCGCTCAGGCGCCATCGCTGATCGCCACCTCGGTCTTGTGCCGCGACCCACGCTGCTGGCCGAGGCGGTTGCGTCTCTGGCACATCATGGTGACTACGAGCATCCCATGTTGCAGCACCCGGGCTGGTGGGCGCGGGAAGATCGCCTGCACGCCGGGCTCCAGCGCGCAGGCTGAAGGCGTTGGAGGCATTTGGGTCAAGATGGTGACGTTCGAGATCCTGCTCGGCCTGCTGGCCGCCTGCGTCGCATTGACGGTGGCCGCCCGCTGGCTGCGCGTGCCGCTGGCCGTGGTGCTCGTGCTCGGCGGCATGGCGCTGGCCTTCGTGCCGGGCCTGCCGGCGGTCGAGTTCGACCCGCATCTCGCACTCGCGCTGTTCCTGCCGCCGCTGCTGCAGGTGAGTGCCTACCGCACGGACTGGCCGGCCTTTCGCTTCAACCTCCGCCCGATCCTGCTGCTGGCCGTGGGAGGCGTGCTGTTCACGGCCGCCGTGGTCGCGACGACCGCCAAGCTGCTGCTGCCGGACCTGCCCTGGGCGGCCGCGATCGCGCTCGGCGCCATCGTGGCCCCGCCCGATGCGGTAGCCGCGGCCTCGGTGCTGAAGGACTTCCGCATTCCCAAGCGGCTCGTCACGGTACTGGAAGGCGAGAGCCTGCTGAACGACGCCTCGTCGCTGGTGCTCTACCGCTTCGCCGTCGTCGCCACGGCGACGGGGGCGGCGAGCTTCGGCGCGGCCTCGCTGCAGTTCGTGTTGTCGGCGGTGGGCGGCACGGTCGTGGGATACCTGGTCGGCCGGGCGGCGATGTGGGTCTTCCTGCACCTGGAGGACACGCTCCTCGACATCCTGGTCTCCTTCCTGGCGGGCTTCGCCGCCTACCTCGTGGCCGAGCAGGTCCACGTCTCCGGCGTGCTCGCCGCCGTGGCCTGCGGCCTCGTGCTCGGCCGACAGCAGCACGCCGAGTTCACTGCCCGTACGCGGGTCGAGAGCGCGGCGGTGTGGGGCTTCGTCGAGTACGTGCTCACGGCGCTGGTGTTCATCCTGATCGGCTTGCAGCTGCGTGCGATCATCGGGCGCCTGGAGGAGCATGACGCCTGGCATCTGGCCGGGCTCGCCGCCGCGGTCTCGGCGGCGCTCATCCTGAGCCGCTTCGTTTGGGTGTTCCCGGCCGTGTGGCTGCCGCGCGTCCTATCCCGCGAGTTGCGCGAGCGCGATCCCTTGCCGCCCTGGAGCCACTCCGCCGTGCTGTCATGGGCCGGGATGCGCGGCGTGGTCAGCCTCGCGGCGGCGCTGGCCTTGCCGGCGGGGTTCCCGGGGCGCGACGTCATCGTGTTCCTGGCGTTCTGCGCCATCCTGGCCACGCTAGTCTTGCAGGGCACCACGCTCGGCCCGCTGATCCGCTGGCTGGGCGTGAGCGAGTCCGAGGAGGAAGCGGTGAACCCGGCCACAACAC
>JBBSIT010000516.1:0-4144 GCA_038231995.1 Acetobacterales bacterium
CCTGCCCGCCCGCCTCGCTGGCCGCCACCAGGATATCCTCGGTCGGCGGCGCCGGCGCCGCGAGCCCGGTGGGCGCCGCATACAGCATCGCCACGCTCGTCCGCGTCCGCGTGCCGCCGGTCTCCTCGATCGTCTCGACCAGGCGACGCGGCTGGATGCGCGTGCTGCCCGGCGCCCAGGCGCGGCTGTACACTTTGCCGTCCTTGGTCTGGAACTCCGGCCAGCCGATCATGCCCTCGCGCGGGTCGAGCCAGGCCCCCCACTCCCCGGCATCGGCCGGCGTGACCTCGTCGATCAACGCGAAGTAGCGGCACTCGTCGGGGGCGCCCGCGGCGTCTAGGTGGAGCTGGAGGAAGTTGCGGCCCTCCGGCAGATAGAGCCGCACCAGCCCGGCGCCGCCCTCCGTGATCCGTCCCACGGCCGTCACGCTGACCAGCCCGCCGCCATCTGCCGGCGCCGGGACCTTCACGCTGCCGGCCGCCAGGATGAAGGGCGTCGGGTCGGATTGCAGCGTCATGCCCACCCGGAAAAGCTGCGGCGAGTACGTCTCGCCCGACAATTTGTGCGCCACCATGTCGGCGGCCGTGCCGATCCCGCTCACTGATCCGCCTCCCGTCGTGGTCGATGCCCGGCGCCGCTGCCATGCTAGGTAGGCCAGCCCGCCGCCACCTGCGAGCAGCACGAGCCACACGACGCTCGAGCCGCTGCCGGCGTTGTCGTTCGCCGCTGTCGCGACGCTCGGCGTCCGCCGGTCCGGCTGCGGCGCCGTGACGACGCTGGGCGGCGTGTCGGGCGGCAGGTAGTCCGGATCCTTCGGCTGGCCTTCCTGCTCCGCCAGGCGCTGGTCCAGCTCGTTCAGCTTCTGCCGGAGCTCCGTGTTCTCCTGCGCCTGCTGCTCCGCCTGCGCGCGCCACTGCTGGTAGCCCGGATCGTTCTGGTTGTTGTGGAACCAGCTCGTGGACCCCGGACGGTTCAGGTGGTCCAGCATGTACCACAGGAACAGCCCGTCCAGCAGGCCGAAGCTGCGCTGGCCCTGCAGCGCGTAGGCCGGCGGCGCCCAGCCCTGGTTCGAGTACCAGTTCGGCCGCACGTTGCGTTGGCCGCCCAACGCCCCGCCGAGCAGCCCGCCTGCCACGCCGGGCGCGAAACCGCCGCCATAGCCGCCTTGCGACTGTCCAGGCGACGCGAACGACCGGGGTTGCTGTGCCTGCTGCTGTTGACGCCGTACGCTGTCTTGCTGCGCCCGGAATTGGTTCAGCGCAGCGCCGGATTGGCTCCGCGAGAAGCTGCGGTCGCCGAAGGACGGGGTGGAGAAGCTGGGTGCGCGGTCGTAGGACCCGCCGGGCCGGCTGTAGCCGCCGCTGCCGCCGAAGCTGGGCGTACGGGGTGCGATGCGCGAGCCGCCGCCGAAGCTCGGCGTGCGGGCGAAGGACCCGCCGGGCCGGGAGTAGCCGCCGCTGGAACGGCGAGCCTGGGCGTGGGCATCGGAGGTGGTCAGCAGAAAGCCCGCCACCACCGGCAACGCAGGGCAGGCCGCAGCCACCATCAACCAGAGGACACCTGCGTGCAGCCGTTCACCCATCGTTCCCGCCCCGCAGTTCAAGCGCGCGCTTAACGTGGGAGCGCCGGGAACGTTCCTTGCCTCCGGCGCAGTCCTCCGCAGCGTTAGTCGGCCGCGAGCGCCATGGCCTTGCGGGCCAGGATCTTGCCCACGTGGTCCTCGATCGCCTCGCCGACCTGCTCGGCATGGGTGGCGAACACGTGGTCGGCGCCGGCATAGACCCGGTAGTCCACCTGCACGTTCTTCTGCGTGTTCAGCTTGTCCACCAGCTTGCGCACGGCCGGCTCGGGCACGAGCTCGTCGCTATCGCCGTGCAGCATCAGCCCGCCGCAAGGGCAGGGGGCGAGGAAGCCGAAGTCGTAGTGGTTGGCTGGCGGCGCGACGCTGACCCAGCCCGAGATCTCCGGCCGGCGCATCAGGAGCTGCATGCCGACGAAGGCGCCGAACGAGTAGCCGCTGATCCACAGCCCGCCCGAGTTCGGGTTGACCATCTGCATCCAGTCCAGCGCCGCCGCGGCGTCGCTGATCTCGCCGATCCCGCCGTCGTAGCGGCCCTGGCTGCGGCCGACGCCCCTGAAGTTGAACCGCATCACGGAGAAGCCGAGCTTCTGGAACGACTGGTACATCGTATAGGTGATGCGGTTGTTCATCGTCCCGCCGTGCAGCGGATGCGGGTGGAGCATGAGCGCCAGCGGGGCGCCCGTCTCCTTGGAATGGTGGTATCGTGCTTCGAGCCGGCCGTCAGGGCCAGCGAACATCACCTCAGGCATGGTGTTCCAGATCTTTCCTTGCGCCACGGCCAGGCACGGCCGGGACTCTCATGTCAATCCAGCGCCTGCGCCGGGCGATGCCTCACCCCGCGGCGCACGTCCATTACGTCCGGACCGGCACGCGATCCGGCGTGCCCAGGCCCATTTGACCAACCCACGCGATCGGGCCTAGCCTTTCTCAGCCAGTCCAGGAAACGGCGCGTGGTCTAGTGTCGTCCAATTGTTGTCTGGCGCCGCTTCGTTCCATGTCAACGGGCTGGCGCCCGGCCGGTGACGTATGGAATATAGGCATCCCCACGGGCAACTCATACTGGAATTGTCGCATGGCATTCATGTTTCTGCGCGAGACCATCAGCGCCTACCGCGAACGGGACCCAGCCGCGCGCTCCTGGCTCGAGGTCGTGCTGTGCTACCCCGGGCTGCACGCGACGGTGATCCACCGCGCCAGCCACGCGCTGTGGCGGCGCCGCATCCGCCTGCCGGCCCGGTGGCTGTCGCATCTCGGCCGCTGGCTGACCGGCATAGAGATCCATCCCGCCGCCCGCATCGGCCGCCGGCTGATCATCGACCACGGCATGGGCGTCGTCATCGGCGAGACGGCCGAGATCGGCGATGACGTGTACCTATACCACCAGGTCACCCTCGGCGGCACCAGCAGCAGCACGGGCAAGCGCCACCCCACCCTGGGCGACCGGATCATCATCGGCGCCGGCGCCAAGGTGCTGGGCGACATCCTGATCGGCGACGACGCGCGGGTCGGCGCCAATGCCGTCGTCGTCCAGCCCGTGCCGGCCGGCGTCACCGTCGTCGGCATCCCCGCCCGGCCGGTCGAGCGCAGCCGCGGAGCGCCGCGCCCGCCGGAGTTCATGGCCTACGGCACCCCGTGCGACGAGCTGCTCGACCCCATCGTGCGCAGCATCGAGTCCCTGCGCGCCGAGTTGCTTGCCCTGGAAACCCGGATCACCGAGCTCCAGCGCAGCCCGGCCGGCGAGTAGCGCGTGACCTACCTCGACGCCAACGCCTCCGAGCCGCTGCGCCCCGAGGCGCGCGCCGCCATGCTCGCCGCCCTCGACCTGACGGGCAACCCGGCCTCGGTTCACGCCGCTGGCCGCGCGGCACGCCGGCTCCTGGAGTCGGCCAGGGAAGCCATCGCCGCCCGCTACGGCGCCGAGCCCGCCGGCGTCGTGTTCACCTCCGGCGGCACGGAGGCTGACGCGCTGGCGATCGCCGGTCTCGGCGCGAACCGGCGCGCGATCCGCAGTGCCGTCGAGCACGACGCCGTGCGCGCCGCCCTGCCCGGCGCCGCCGTGCTTCCGGTGGACCGCCACGGCGTCGCGGACCTCGCAGCGCTCGCCGGGCTGCTCGCGGATAGCCCGCCCGCGCTGGTGTGCCTTATGCTGGCCAACAACGAGACCGGCACGCGGCAGCCCGTCGCCGAGGCCGCCCGGTTGTGCCGGGCACACGGCGCGCTGCTGCACGTGGACGCGGCGCAGGCAGCCGGACGCATCTCGGTGAGCCTCGCCGGCCTCGGCGCGGACAGCCTCGCCCTGTCCGCCCACAAGCTCGGCGGACCCTTGGGCGCCGGCGCGCTGTTGCTGCGGCCGGGGCTGGATGTAGCGCCATTGATCGCGGGCGGCGGCCAGGAGCGCGGCCGGCGCGGCGGCACGCCGGGGCTGGCCGCCATCGTCGGCTTCGCCGCTGCCGCCCAGGCCGCGACCGGCGCCGGCCATCTCGCCCCGCTTCGCGACGCGATCGAGGCCGCCGCCATGGCCCTTGGCGCGGTAGTGCTCGGCGGGCCGGACCGGCTGCCCAA
>JBBSIT010000517.1:0-4109 GCA_038231995.1 Acetobacterales bacterium
GTGCGGGGTGCGGGATCATGGAACAGGACGGGAAACTTTACCGTGGGCGCATGTCAAGGCCCGGCTTCGGGGCGGGGGAGGCAGCGCCGGCGAGCGCGCTGCGGAACTCGCCCATGATGGCCCGGTAGCCGCCATCCGCGTCGCGCGCGCCGAAGATCGCCGAGCCCGCCACGAAGGTGTCCGCGCCCGCCGCGGCGATGGCGCGGATGTTGGTTGCCTTCACGCCGCCGTCCACCTCGAGCGCGACCGGCCCGCCGCCCGCCTCCCTGTGAGCGTCGATACGCCGGCGCACCGCGGCGATCTTGGCCAGCGCGTGCGGGATGAACGCCTGGCCGCCGAAGCCGGGGTTGACCGACATCACCAGGATCAGGTCGAGCCGGTGCATCACGTGGTCGAGGACGTCGAGCGGGGTCGCCGGGTTGAGCGCCAGCCCGGCCTGGCAGCCGTGATGGCGGATCAACGACAGCGTGCGGTCCACGTGCAGGGTTGCCTCGGGGTGGACCGTGATGATGCGGGCGCCGGCGCGGGCGAACATGGGGACGAGGTCGTCCACCGGCGCCGCCATCAGGTGCACGTCGATCGGGATGCTCACGTGCGGCCGGATCGCCTCGCAGATCAGCGGCCCGATTGTGAGGTTCGGCACGTAGTGGTTGTCCATCACGTCGAAATGGATCAGGTCGGCCCCGGCCGCCTCCAGCAGCCGGACCTCCTCGCCCAGTCGGGCGAAGTCGGCCGAGAGGATGCTGGGGGCGATGCGAAGCTGCGGCGTGGTCATCGGTCGGTATCCTCGGTCGGCGTGGGGCGCAGTCAGGCCCGATGCGCGCCCGGCTGTCCAGCGCCGCCCTCGGCATTCCCGCCGCAAGCGGTGTAGGAAAGCCCCTGGAAGAGGGAGTCCGACGCGTGTCCGTTCGCATCCTAGACGTCCGCGAGATCACCCAGCCGATCGCCTCGCCGATCCGCAACGCCTATATCGACTTCTCCCGCATGACGACGAGCCTGGTCGCCGTGGTGACGGACGCGGTGCGCGACGGGCGCCGGGTCGTCGGCTACGGCTTCAACAGCAATGGCCGCTACGGCCAGGGCGGGCTGATCCGCGAGCGCTTCGCCCCCCGGCTGTTGGACGCCGAGCCCGCGAGCCTGCTGGACGATGCCGGCGGCAACCTCGATCCCGACCGCGCCTGGGCCTGCATGATGCAGAACGAGAAGCCCGGCGGCCACGGCGAGCGCTCCGTCGCCGTCGGCACGCTCGACATGGCGCTGTGGGACGCGACCGCGAAGATCGCGGGCCAACCCCTGTTCCGCCTGCTGGCCGAACGCCACGGCAGCAAAGCCGACCCTCGCGTGTTCGTCTATGCCGCGGGTGGCTACTACTACCCCGGCAAGGACCTCTCGGCGCTGCGGGCCGAGATGCGCAGCTACCTCGACCGCGGCTACACCGTCGTCAAGATGAAGATCGGCGGCGCCCCGATCGACGAGGACCGCGCCCGCATCGAGGCGGTGCTGGCCGAGATCGGCGGCGCCCAGCTCGCCGTGGACGCCAACGGCCGGTTCGGGCTGGAGCAGGCCATCGCCTACGCCCGGATGCTGCGCGACTATCCCCTGTTCTGGTACGAGGAGCCCGGCGACCCCTTGGACTACCAGTTGCAGGCGGCGCTCGCCGAGTTCTACCCCGGCGCCATGGCCACGGGCGAGAACCTGTTCAGCCACCAGGACGCCCGCAACCTGCTACGCCATGGCGGCATGCGCCCGGACCGCGACTGGCTGCAGTTCGACTGCGCCCTGTCCTACGGCCTCTGCGAGTACCTGCGCACGCTTGACGCCGTGCGGGCCGCGGGCTGGTCCCCCGCGCGCTGCATCCCGCACGGCGGGCATCAGATGTCGCTCAACATCGCCGCCGGGCTGGGCCTCGGCGGCAACGAGAGCTACCCGGACCTGTTCCAGCCCTATGGCGGCTTCCCCGACAGCGTCCGCGTCGAGGCCGGGCACATCACCATGCCCGACCTGCCCGGCATCGGCTTCGAGGGCAAGGCTGATCTGATCCGCGTCATGCGCGCGCTCGCCGAGTAGCCCTACGGCTCAATGCTTGGCGCCGCCGCCCGCCTCCTCGCCCCAGATCTTGCTGAGCCGCGCGTCGCGCCCGCAGGAGAAGCGGTAGTAGCGGTAACGGATCGGGTTCTTGCGGGAATAGTCCTGATGGTAGTCCTCGGCGCGGTAGAACGGCCCGGCGTCCACCACCTCCGTCGCAACCGGGCGGCCGAACCGCTCCTGCAAGCCCTGCTTGGATTGCTCGGCCAGCCGCCGCTGCTCCGCGTCGGCCGCGAAGATGGCGGTCCCGTACTGCTCGCCGCGGTCGCAGAACTGGCCGTCCGCGTCGAACGGATCGACGTTGCGCCAATAGACGTCGAGCAGCCGCTGGTAGGTCACGCGCGCCGGGTCGTAGGTGACCTGGACGGCTTCCTTATGCCCCGTCTGCCCGGCGGAGACCTGCCTGTACGTGGGGGTCTCGACCGTGCCGCCGGTGTAGCCCGAGACGACCTCGGTCACGCCGTCCAGCTCGGCGAAAGGCCGCTCCATGCACCAGAAGCAGCCGCCGGCGAACGCCGCCGTGCGCAGCCCGGCTGCCGGGGGAGGCTGCAGCGCCTGCGGCCATGCGGCGCCGGCAAGGCCGAGCGCGAGGATGAAGGGCAGCAGCGCGAGGAACTTGCGTCTCATGGGGGCCTCCTGAACTCAAGCAGAGATGGGTCTTCGCCGCATCCAGGCGAGAGGATACACGGACGCAACGCCCGCGGGGGTGGCGGCGTTCTCAAGCCTTGCCGTCCACGCCCGCCGCCTGCGAAGAAGGACCCTTGCCCATGAAGCTGTATTACATGCCCGGCGCGTGCTCGCTCGCCACGCATATCGCGCTGGTCTGGGCCGGCGCGCCCTACAAGCTGGCCCGGCTCAGCCACAAGGAGGTGCACGGGCCGGAGTTCCTGCGGGTGAACCCAAAAGGCGCGGTGCCCGCCCTCGTGCTCGACGACCCGGCTGGCGTGGTGGTGACCGAATCGCTCGCCACGCTGCTGCTGGTAGCGGACCGCTCCCCCGACGCACGGCTCGGCGCCGGGTCCGATCCAGTGGACCGCGCCCGGCTGAACGAGATCCTGGCCGAGCTGGTGAGCGAGGTGCACAAAGCCTTCGGCCCGACCTTCGCGCCGGACCGCTACACGACGGATGCGGGCTGCGAGGACGCGGCGAAGCAGGCCGCCTACCGCCAGCTCGATCAGCGGTTCGAGCGTCTGGAAGGGTTGATGGCCGGCAAGCAGTGGATCGTGCTGGACCGGCGCACGGTGGCGGACGCCTATCTCTACGTGATGTGCACCTGGAAGGACCGCACGCCCACGCCGCTCGCGCGCTTTCCCAACCTGGCCGGCTTCAAGGCGCGGCTGGACGCCGACGAGGGCGTGCAGCGCGCCCTGCAGGAGGAGCGCGCCGCATGAAGGTGGTCGATTTCATGACCCGCTACGTCGAGTTCATCGCGGCCGACGCCTCCGTGAAGGATGCGGCCGTCATGATGGGCGAGCTGGACGTGGGCGGCCTGCCCGTCGGCACGCCGGAGCGGCTGGAGGGCGTGGTCACTGACCGCGACATCCTCTACCGCGTCGTGGCGCGCGGGCTCGACTCGTCCGCGACCCGGCTCGGCGACGTGCTGTCCCGCCCGGTCGTGTCCTGCGACGAGGACGACACGGCGCAGGCGGTGATGGACATGATGGCCGCGAACCATATCCGGCGCATGCCGGTGCGCGACGCGAGCGGCGTCGTCACGGGCTGGGTGACGCTGGCGGACCTGTCGCGCAAGCTGCTGGTGGAGGGCGAGGCGCTGCAGGCGGCGCTGCTCGACCTTACGGAGAGCGGCTAAAGCGGCTTCAGGCCAACCGGCGACACTCTCGTCGCCGGTTGGCCTGAGTAGCCGCGTGAAACACAGGCTAGGGTGTTTTCGGTCATGCCGAAAACGCCCTAGTGCTCTGTCATCCCTCCGTAGTCGGGTAGAGTTTGCGGAGCTTGATGCGTGCGTCTGCGGTGGTGAACCGCCAATCGGCCCTGGTGGTGGCGGCGTTGCGCCGGCGCTGCCA
>JBBSIT010000518.1:0-4109 GCA_038231995.1 Acetobacterales bacterium
CAACCACGTCCATGGCCTGTTGGGGTGCGCGCCGGGCAGGGCACACATGGTTGTCACGGCTCGCATGGCCCGGCGCGCTCGGAACGGCCCGCATCACCACGGATCGTTCCATCTCGCGCAATTCGGCTGCGGCCTCGGTAAGAAGGGGCCGCACCGCCTCGTTGCGGTATGCTGCAAATAGCTCCCAGAGCAACTCGGCATCGCCCCGGATCATTTTGTACAAGGCGTCTCTGGCGCTGTCCAAGTTACGGGGCGATGCCTGGACTGCTTCCTTCACGGCTTGGCGAAGGCGGGCGGCAGGGTGGGTGTATCCGGCTTGTTTGAAGGCATGGGATATTGCGGTCATCGGATCATTCCCGTTCTTGGACAATAAGTCGCTGGGACAGGCGTCGTCTGCTCAGCATTACTGATCGCCGTCTCCACCGCCCGCCGCGCATCCCCACGGCATCCACCAGCGCGGCCTCGGGCGTCGTGGGGGCGGTCATATTGCTATTACCAGTTGCCGCACGTCAGGCACCATGCCCATGCTGCACGGTTCAAATGCCGTGCAGCATGGGCCTAGCAGATCGTCCGCTATCCACTCGGTCGGATACTCGGGATGGCCCAACATGAAGACCATCGCTGCAGCAGCGATCGGGCAGCTATCGCCCTCGTCGTTGCGGAACGCTTCGTCGCGGCAGCACTGGTCGCACCAGCGGGCCATGAAGCCGATGCCTTCTGTGCCGTTGCTGGGCCGGTAGGGATGCGTGCTCATGCACCCGCCTCCGCGCCGGACGGCTCGCGCGGGCTTGCGACGCCGGGAAAGCCGAGGTCATCATCCTCGGCGTGTGGCGTCGTCAGGCGAGCGTAGGCATCGCCGAACGCCGCCGCGATCCTCTGCTCAAGCTCGGGCCGGTGCGCACTGAACCAGGCGCGGCCCTTCGCTACGCCGGGGTCGCCGGCGATGGCGTGCAGGTCGTCCTCTGTCGCGGCGGCCTCAATGCGGGCGATCAAGCGCGCAGCCTTCTCGGATGCTTCATCTCGGGGAGGCTGTGGCTCGGCATCCAGCGCCGGGATCGTGTCCGCATCCACGGCATCAAGCGGGCGCGGCGAAGTTGGGCGAGGCGCGGCAACACTTCGGGGTTCGGGCGCCGCATCCAGCGTCATGCCCTCGAAGCCCTTGCCCTCCATTTCCTCGGCTGTATTGGTGTTGCCAGTCTCATCTGGAAACGCCATGCGGAGCGCCTGGCTCTCGGAGCACTTACCGAGCTGCCCATAAGGCCGCTTGCGCCACATATCATTGACGCCCTTCTTCTCCTTGCCGCTGGCGTAGTTCTCCATCCAGTATTCGGTCGCCGTGAAGCGACGCTCCTGCCCACCTACTAGGCGAAGTACCGTCACCTTGCACCACTGTGGGAATGTCACCTTCATGCCGTCGATGTCGCGCGTGATCTCCGGTCCGAACTCCGGCTCGGTCTTGCCGGCATACTGACCCGACGATGCAGCATCCGAGCGATATGTGCCGATGCCGGGCATCAGCACGTCGCGCATCTCCCCCTTGCCCGTGGCGGCATCCCGAACCCACATAGGGACGATATGAATCGGCTTTTTCATCGGGTCTCGCCCGGTGGCCCGGCACCACGCCAGCACCAGCTCGACGCTCTCGCGCCTTGCGCCTGGATAGAGGCTGTTCTGCAAAACTCGGATCGCGTCGTCGTTGCTGACGGGCAGAGCGGCGCTAGCGCGGGTTGTGATGGCGTTCATGTTCTTCCCCTAATCTGAATGGTAGGAGCTGCACCGTTACTTAGGACCACTCCTGGAACTACCTGACCGTCCCGGAGCAGTTTACCGATCGTCACCTTGTCTGGCTCGGGATCGCGCGTTCGCATGAAGGCCGGCGGGATCAGCGCGCGATCCGTCACCAACACGACCTGCGCCGCGTCGCGGAGCGAGATGGTGTGGGCGTCAGTTTGGATCGTCGTGGCGCCCGTAGCCGACATAGCCGTCGCCAAGACCTGCCGCGTGTGCTTCTCGGCCTGCCCGGCGGCGTCCTGCAGCGCCTCCATGGCGAGTACGATGCCAGCGCTGGCCTGCATCACGTCCACCAGATCTGTTGCCGCCTTGAGCGTAGCCTGAGCGTCAATAGTCGCCCGAACCGCCGCAGACACGGCACTCAGCGGAGCGGCTACATCGGCGCGAAGCCGAACTGCCGCATCCAGCGCGCCGCTCATCCGGCCAAATCCGGTTCATCGTCCACCTGCACGCCGCACGCCGGCTCATGCCGCGCCAGGAACGCCGCTACCGGCTCGCCTATGTCGCGTTGCAGGTTGAGATCGGTCGGCACAGGACGCGGGAACTTGATCACCTCGGCAGACGGCGGACTCAGCTTGCGAAAAGCTCCGTCCAGCATCATCCGGCTCATCCGCAGCCGCGACGCCTGGTTCGGGTGCGTGCGCTGTATCTCGCGCGCAACCTCATCCAGCGCACGGAGATAGATCACGGCCAGAGCCTCGGGCGTCGGCGTCGATACCACGTCCATCATGTCCTCCTTTTGTGGGTGTTCGCTGGTTTCATGCATCCCGAGCGACCTTGTTTCCGTTAAGCGAGCGCGTCGGCTGGATGCGTAACAAGGTGTCCGTAGCGGTTCAGCACCTCCAGCGCCCAGCGTGCGTTCGGCAGGTTTTCGCTGGCGATGTATGCCGCGCACCGAACCGCGTAGCCCGTGCCGCGCAGCACCGTGCTGTCGCCGTCGTGGTGAATGGTCATGGTCATGGATGCGAGCGTCATGCGAACGTGTATTCGACTGGAGCCATGTCCATCTCGTCGGGTAGGTCCACAGCCATCAACTCGCAGAGTTTGTTCGCCATGAGCTGCCAAGCGTCGGCGACGATGGAAGCGGAGACGAAGGCGGCGAATGAGGCAGCGTCGGCGGCTGCGTCGGCGGCGGCGGCGGCGTAGGCAGCATAGGCTGCGGCGTAGGCAGCATAGGCGGTGGCGGCGCGGCCAGCGGCGGCTTCGGCGTAGGCGGCGTAGGCGACAGACTGCAGACTTTGCATCTCCTGCGGCCCTACCGATCTCTCGTATGCCTCTGCGATCTGCCGCACGATTGGCGCGTTGCCCCCAGCATAAGGCAGCACGATTGTCCGCAGCATCCACGGCGCGAACTGGTTCCACACCCCCGACAGGTCCGCGCCATCGGGAATTACCTCGAAGAACCGCACCGACCAGTTCAGGGCATCGGCTAGGGGCAATCCCTCGAAGATGCGATCTTGCAACTCTACCAGCACCAGCGGAATGCCGAGCACATCGGCGAGGTAGGCATGGCCGCCGTGATCGTGATCTTCGCCCGTCAATCGCATGACGCTCTCGACGCCGCAGCCCACGGCGCAGCCGCGCCCGGCGTCCCAATAGGTGCGCTGCACGATGCGATCCGCCTCGCGGTGCGCTCGCATCGACGCGATAAAGTCGCCGCGGGTCACGCCGGCAACGGCTTGGTAAGCTCTCATGGTGTTCTCCTGTTGTGGGTGTTCAGGCCAAAGGTCGCGGCGAGGGCGCGGCGGATCGGCCAGGACGAGCGCTGTGCCGAGGGATGCCCGGGGGATCATGCCACCCTCCACACGCGCACGCCGGAGATGCCGTTTTCCTCGACGGTACGAGCAGTAAACTTCCAACCGGTGCATCGCCCAGCGTAGCTGATGCTGCCGGAGATCGTCCGCCCCGTGCCATCGGGCACGAAGATGCTGTCATCCACGGCCATCTCTGCGAACCGATATTTGCTTCGCGTTTTCGGCAGCGGCACGCCCTTCTCAATCGGGATCATGGCGCGGCCCTCCGCACCCGGAGCCATCGCGCGCTCGCGCACATCCGAGCGGCGTCCGACCGGCGCACCCGCAGGCCGAACCAGGCGAGCGCCATGGAGCGGGTAGCGGGATCAGTCGGGAGCGCGATCACGCCGCCACCTGCATCGCCGGCAGCATCGCCATGATCGCCTGAGCGTCGCGCAGCCAGGTTTGAGCCAGGCAGCACTGCTCGTCCTCAATCTGGCGATCCAGCCACTCACACGACACGTCGCTGCCGCCCCAGGCCGGGTTGTCATCGCGGATAAGCTCATCGCAATCGGTCAGCGCGGC
>JBBSIT010000519.1:0-4095 GCA_038231995.1 Acetobacterales bacterium
GGCGGCGGGCGCATCGTCGCCGAGGGCACGCCTGAGGACATCGCGGCGACGCCGGCGAGCCACACCGGCCAGTTCCTGGCGCCGATGCTGCTAGGCCCCGAGCGGCTGCGCCGGCTGGCCTGATCCGGTGGCGGCTGACGCGCTCGAGGTCCGGTCCGGCCACATCGTCGCGCTCCGGCTGTTCGATATCGCCTACGCGATCGACCTGCGCCGTGTCGAGGAACTGTGGGCGCGGCACGCGGGCACCGCGACGAGCCGCTCGCGCCTGAGCGCCACGCCGGCCAAGGCGGTCGCGTTCGGCGTCCCCCCGGTGTCGCTCGCGCTCGACCCGATGCCGCTGCAGCTCGGCGCGCTCGCCGTCACGGCCAGCGTCAGCGCGCGGGTGTACGATTTCGGCGTCGTCGCCCTCGCGCTGCAGGTGCCGGCGACGGACATGAGCTGGCCGGACTACACGGCCCTGCTCAACGCGCTCGACCTACATGTCGGGCCGGCGGCCGATGAGCGGCTATGGGACGCGCTGCTCGCCCGGGTGCGGACGCTGATCTCGGCCGCCCTGGTCCGCCCGACCGATTCCGCGATCGAGGAGGACTACCTGATCGCGACCGTGCACGCGTTCAGCGAGCGGCTGACCGCGCCGGCGCTGCAGGACCGGGTCGATCTGGTGCCGCTGCTGTCGGGCGAGCGCCGCGCCCTGTCGGACGGCGCGCGGCGCGACCTGCTGCGGCAGAGCTACAGCTACTACACCGACGACCTCGTGGTGCTGACCTGGGACCGCGCCTTCATCTACGAGCCCCGCGGCGATTCCGACGTCGCCGACGTGCTGGAGGTGGCCAACGCGCAGTTGCTCGAGATGCGCTACTACGACGAGCTGCTCGATGCCGAGCTGCCGCGCATGTACGGCCTGGTGCAATCGACCCGGCGGGCCATGCACATCCTGCTGCCGCGCCGTTTCGCCAACCTGGCCCGCCGGCTCTATACGCTGGTGGCCGAGGTCACGGAGCTGACGGAGAAGGTCGATAACGCGCTGCAGGTGACGGAGGACGTCTATCTCGCGCGGATCTACACCTCGGCGCTCGACCTGTTCAGGGTGCGGACGGTGTCGGCCGCGGTCAACCGCAAGCTGGCGATCATCCGCGACACCTACGCCGCGCTCTACGACGAGGCATCGAGCGGCCGGGCCGGGCTGATGGAGTTCTTGATCCTGCTGCTGATCGCCGTGGAGATCGTGCTCGCCCTGCTGCGCTACTGACGGGCGTTCGGCGCCGCAGGCCTCACTTCAGTTCCTTCGGCGGTGCAGCAGCCCCACGCCGAGCAACCCGGCGCCCAGGAGCGCCATGGAGGCCGGCTCCGGGACGGCAGTCACGGTCACGCCGCCGGTGGACCCGCCGCCTGTGCTCCCACCGCCGGTAGATCCGCCGCCCGTGGTCGAGCCGGACCCAGGGACGTTGGTGTCGCCCGTCCCGTTCGCGGATCCCGTATCGGACGTGGACAGCGCGAGGATGCCCGTGAGGCTCGCGACGGCGCCGGTGCGGCTCACGTCCAGGCGCAAGGTCGCGGACTGGCCGCTGCTGAAGGCGCCGGCGCCGAACTGCGGATCGAAGCTGCCGGCGAACATCACGTCCAGGCTGTTCTCGGACTGGTGGACAACATTGAATGAGCTCGCGATGAACGTGCCGAACCCGGAGGCGGACATCGTGAGGTTCACCGGGCTAGTTGCCTGGAGCGCGCTCGCCGACATCGACATCAGCGATCCCGACCAGGAACCGGCGGACGCGAAGCTGCCGGTCGAGAGGCCAGCGGTGGCGCCGGCCGGCGCGAACAGATTGAGGGCGGCGATCGAGCCCGAAGTGGTGACGCTGGCGCCACCGACCGCGATGGAGCCGATGAGCGGCGCGGCATTGGCCGCGCCGGCGAAGCCGAGCGTGGCGGCGACTGCACTGACCCTGAGGACAGACGTGAACATCATCGGCATCTCCCGCTAGCCTGCCCGGAACAGGTTTTCTGGTCGCTGGGTGCTAGCTGAACCCAACCTATGCAAAACTCACGCCAGAGTACAGGAATGTGCAGTTGCAATCCGTTACGGCCGCGGTAGGGGAAATGGCCAGCAGGAGTGTAATCTATGCTGACACAGCGATGACGCAGAGGCCCAAGCGCGGCGGGATCGACAAGAAAAAGCGGCGCTCCCGAGAGAGCGCCGCCCTTCAGCAACCCGTCAGAAGACTGGTATCAGTTGGCCTTCTTGCGACGGGCCAGGCCCATGCCGAGGAGGCCCATGCCGAGCAGCGCCATCGATGCGGGCTCAGGCACCGAGGTTGGGCTCGCCACGGAGGCGAGGTTGCCTCCGAAGGAGAAAGAGCCGAGGCGGTTGGCGCTGGCGCGGAAAATAGCCGCGCCGGCGTCGAACCCAGTGCCCGCGTTGGGAGTGAGCGTGCCGGTGAACATGAAATCAGCGAAATTGACCGGATCGCTTCCCTGCGGAAGAACCATGATCGACGTGGACTGGAAGCGGAAATTCGTGCCCTGGATCGAGAAGCTGGTCGGGCTCGTGGTGTCGAACGACGAGAACGTGATGGTCTGCGCCGGGACGAACAGGCCGGTGAAGTTGCCGGTGACCGCGAGCGGCGGGCCATTCAGTCCTGCAATGCCCTGGTTCGACGGCGTGTAGGAAGTACGACCCGCTAGCGAACCCGTGTCGGCGTAGGAACCGCTGCCAATTTGGACGGAGCCATTGAGAGGGACGGCGACAGCAGCACCGGCGAAGCCGACGACGACGGCGATCACACCAGCCTTAAGAACGGACGCCACTTGCATAAAACTCTCCTGAAGGTAAGATGAACGCGTTTTACGTCACCGACGAACTGATCCATGCAATCGATGTGCCAGGAAAATTTCGTTCGTCTTAACAGCACGTTAAGAAGTCTATAAATTTAATCGCGCTCGCTTGCGTAAAAAATGACGACGCCGTTTCGGCCGCGCCGATCGCGTCCCTCCAAATATCGGCGCATGGCCAGTGTTGCTTCAGACCCGTCCCAGCACTGACGCCATCAGCACGGCGAGCCGATCGCCGATTCCGCGTGCCTCAACAGACCGGCCGGGACGCGCGAGGTCGCGCCGCGCGAACACCGCCGGCAACGCGGCGGCAATGACCCAGCGCGGCAGCCGCGCGCGACGGCCTTCAGCCAGCATGCCGCGCCCCTCCGCCGCCAGCCTGTCCAGCACCGGGCGCAGCCTGGGATCGCCAGGCGACGTAACCGCGTCGCCGGCACTCAGCCCCTGCTCCGACAGTACATCCTCGGGCAGCATGCACCGCCCCTGGGCCGCAAGGGCGGGCACGCTCCGCAGCACGCCCGACGCGCCGTAGGCGGCGCCGAGCAGCCGCAAGGCGCCGTGCATCTCCTCCGTGGCGCCCAGCGCGCGGCTGGCCGCCACGGCGACGCCGCCCGCCGTCGCCATCAGGTAGCCTCGCCAATCCTCCAGGGTCGCGATCCCGTCCGCCTCGGCCTCGCGCCCGTCGATCATGGCCAGCACGTCGGCAGCCGACAGCCTGCCGGCGTCGATCGCCTCGCCGAGCGGCCCGGCGATCTCGTGCCGCCGCCGGGCGCCCTCAGCGAGTTCGCGCCACCATTGCAGGCGGATCAGCGCCATCATCGGCTCCGACACCGCCGCGCGCGCGCGGGCGAGCTCATGGTTGACGGCATAGAGCACGAACAGCGCCTCCCGCCGGTTGGGCGGGGCGAACAGGGCGGTGAGGAAGCGGTCGGGATCGTGGCGGCGAACGATCTCGCCGGGTCGTGACAGCATCAAGGGGACATGGACGCGGCCGGCGCGGCTGCAAGCTTGACGGGCCGAGCCGGGCGTAGCCACTCTCCGCGGTCTGGAGCGGTTTCACCCGGGGTGAAGCCGCTCTAGTTTGTTCCACGCGGCTACTCACCCTTGACCGAACGCAAGAGCGCGTCCGGTCAGGTTGAAGCCGCTTCAATGAACCGGAGAGACGCCATGGCCTTCGAACTTCCCACCCTGCCCTACTCGCACTCGGCGCTGGCGGAGCGCGGCATGTGCCAGGAGACCCTGGAGCTGCACCACGACAAGCACCAC
>JBBSIT010000520.1:0-4095 GCA_038231995.1 Acetobacterales bacterium
CGCCGGCGCCGGGCATATGGTCCGGCGCGACGGCTCGTTGCAGCTCTATGAGAGCGAGGCGGAGCTGGCGGCCGCGCTGCCGGGCTGGCAGGCGCGCACGGAGCACGGCATCGCGTTCGAGCACGTGCGCGGGCAGCGGCTGGCCGAGCTGCAGCCGGGTCTGCACCCCCGCTTCACCGCGGGCACCTTCGTGCCGGGCTGGCAGACCGTCTCCGACCCGTACGAAGTCGCCTGCCGCCTGGCCGAGCACGTGGCCGCGCGCGGCGGGCGGGTGGAGACTCGCGAGGTGCGGGAGATAGCTCCGGCGGAGGGCGGCGTGCAGCTGCTGCTGGCGGACGGCACGGCGCTGCTGGCGCGGCGCGCCGTCATCGCCGCGGGCGCCTGGTCCGGACCGCTTGCCCGCCGGCTCGGCGACCGCATCCCGCTCGAGACCGAGCGCGGCTACAACACCACCCTGCCGAGCACCGCGTTCGACCTGCGGCGGCAGCTCATCTTCGGCGGGCATGGCTTCGTGATGACGCCGCTCAGCACGGGGCTGCGCGTCGGTGGCGCCGTCGAGCTTGGCGGCTTGCGGCGGCCGCCCAACTTCGCCCGGGCCGACGCCCTGCTCAAGCGCGCGGCCGCGTTCCTGCCGGGGCTGCGCACCGAGGGCGGGCGGCAGTGGATGGGGTTCCGCCCGTCGCTGCCCGACAGCCTGCCGGTGATCAGCCCGGCGTCGGCCACGCCCGACGTGATATACGCCTTCGGCCATGGTCATCTCGGGCTCACCCAGGCCGCCGCCACCGGGCGCATCGTCGCTGACCTGATCGCCGGCCGCGCCCCGCCCCTCCCGATCGAGCCGTTCCGGCCGACACGCTTCTGAAGGATCACCCGAATGTCGCGCCACGCCTTCTTCTGTCTGGACGGCCACACCTGCGGCAACCCGGTGCGCCTGGTCGCCGGCGGCGCGCCGCTGCTGCAGGGCGCGACCATGCTGGAGCGCCGGGCGCATTTCCTCGCGGAGTACGACTGGATCCGCACCGGGCTGATGTTCGAGCCGCGCGGGCACGACATCATGTCCGGCTCGATCCTCTACCCGCCCACGCGGGAGGACTGCGACATCGGCGTGCTGTTCATCGAGACCTCGGGCTGCCTGCCGATGTGCGGGCACGGCACCATCGGCACGGTGACGATGGCGATCGAGCATGGGCTGGTCCGGCCGCGCACGCCGGGCCGGCTGTGGCTCGACACGCCGGCCGGGCCGGTGCTGGCCGAGTATCGCCAGGAGGGCGAGCACGTCGAGGAGGTGCGGATCACCAACGTGCCGTCGTTCCTGCACGCGCGCGGGCTGACGGTGGACTGCCTGGGGCTCGGCCCGGTCACGGTGGATGTGGCGTATGGCGGCAATTTCTACGCCATCGTGGAGCCGCAGGCGGCTTTCCATGACATAGCCGACGTGACGGCGTCCGACCTCGTGCGCTGGAGTCCGGCGCTGCGCCGCGCGCTGAACGAGGCGCACAGCTTCGTGCACCCGGAGCGGCCGGAGATCGCCGGGCTGAGCCACATCCTGTGGACCGGCGCGCCCCGGCGTCCCGAGGCGGCCGCGCGCAACGCGGTGTTCTACGGCGACAAGGCGATCGACCGCTCGCCCTGTGGCACCGGCACCTCGGCGCGCATGGCGCAGTGGGCGGCGCTGGGCCGGCTCGGGGTGGGCGACCCGTTCGTGCACGAGAGCATCATCGGCTCGCTGTTCCACGGCTGGGTCGAGGCGCGGGCCAGGGTGGGCGGCGTGGAGGCGATCGTGCCGTCCATCGCCGGCTGGGCGCGGCTGACCGGCTACAACACCATCCTCATCGACAGCCGCGACCCCTTCGCGCATGGGTTCCAGGTCGCCTAGGACCGTTCGCGAGCGGCGCCGCTGCACCTGCGCTCCAAAATCTTTCTGCGCCCGCCCTGTGTCTCCATGCACACTGCCCCCTTCGGGATGCGTTATGGCCAGGAACCGCGGCCGGTAGGGGAGCAGGGTCTTGGACGATCAAGGCAGCGCAGGCGCGGCGGGGGGCGAGATGGGACGGCTGCGGCAGGAAGCCGCGGAGCTGCGCGGCGAGGTCGCGCGCTTGCGGCAGGCGCTCGCCGCGGCCCAGATGGCGCCGGACCACGCGGCCCTGCTCCGCAGCGAGGACCGCCTGCACGCCATCGTCGAGAGCGCGGTGGACTACGCCATCATCACCGCCGACCTGGAGAACCGCGTCACCGGCTGGAACAGCGGCGCCACCCGGCTGCTGGGCTGGAAGCGGGAGGACGTGCTGGGCCGTCCCTGCCGGCTGATCTTCACCCCGGAGGACTGCGCGGCGGGCATCCCGGAGGCGGAGGTGCGCAAGGCCCTGACGGAGGGCCTGGCGGTGGACGAGCGTTGGCACATCAAGCTCGACGGCACGCGGTTCTGGGCGGCGGGCGAGCTGATGCCGCTGCGCGACAACGGCCTGCTGGGCACGCTCAAGATCCTGCGCGACCGCACCGAGCAGCGCCGGGCCGAAGCTGCCCTGCGCGAGAGCGAGGAGCGCTACCGCCTCATCGTCGAGAGCGCGCGGGACTACGCCATCTTCACGACCGACCTCAAGGGACGCATCACGAGCTGGAACCGCGGCGCCAGCGAGGTGCTGGGATGGGATGAGGCCGACGCCCTCGGCCGGCCCAGCGCGATCATGTACACGCCCGAGGACCACGCCGCCGGGGTCCCGGAGGCCGAGCTGGCGGAGGCGCTGGCCAACGGCCGCTCCGAGCACGACCGCTGGCACCTGCGGGTGGACGGCTCGCGCATCTGGGGCACCGAGATCGTGACGCCTCTGCAGGACGGGGACGGCGAGGCGCGCGGCTACCTCAAGATCCTGCGCGACCGCACGGCGCAGCGGCGCGAGGAGGAGCAGCGGCGCCTGCTGCTGGACGAGCTGAACCACCGGGTCAAGAACACGCTGGCCATCGTGCAGTCGCTGGTGGTCCAGACCGCCCGCGGCAGCGCCATGCCCGACGCCTTGCGGGACACGCTCGAGGCACGGCTGCACGCGCTGGCGGCCGCTCACGACCTGCTCACGCGCGAGACATGGCGCGGCGCCGAACTCGCCGACGTGGTGGCGGCGACGCTGGCGCCCTTCGACGGGGCCGCCATCCGCGTGCGGGCGCACGGACCCGGCCTGCGCCTGCCGCCCAACGCCGCGCTGGTGCTGAACATGGCGCTGCACGAGCTCGCGACCAACGCGGCCAAGTACGGGGCGCTGTCCGCCCCGGACGGCTACGTGGAGATCGCCTGGCGCCTCGCCCCGGCCGATGGAGTGTCCAGCGGCGTGCTCGACCTGCTGTGGAGCGAGCGTGGCGGACCGGCCGTCGCACCGCCCGCTCGGCAAGGCTTCGGCTCGCAGCTCATCGAGGACGGGGTTTCCTACCAGCTCGGCGGTAGCGTGGCGCTGCGCTTCGACCCGGTGGGCGTGGAGTGCCGGTTCCTCATACCGCTGCCGCCCGTGCCGGAGGATGCGTGATGCCGGACGGGCAGCCGGGCGTGCTGGACGGGTTGCGGGTGCTGGTGGTGGAGGACCTCGCCATGCTGGCCTGGCAGGTGCGCGAAGTGCTGGAGGGCGCCGGCGCGCAGGTGGCCGGACCCGCGCCGAGCGTGGCGCGCGCCCTCGGGCTGCTGGCGGAGCGCGAGGTGGATGCCGCGGTGCTCGACATGAACCTGGATGGCGAGTCGTCCATCCCCGTCGCCGATGCGTTGGCCGCGCTCGGCGTCCCGTTCCTGTTCCTCACCGGCTACGGTTCCGGCGCCGCCCAGGGGCGCCATGCCGGCCGGCCGACGCTGGGCAAGCCGTTCAGGGCCGCCGCCTTGGTGAGGACGCTGGCCGGCCTTGCAGGACAGGGGATCGGCCGCGAGAGTTAGAACGGCGCTGCTGACCGGCCTCGCCGCGGGCGCCATCGACTGCTTCACCATCCGCCGGGCATGGCGACCAGCACGGCCATCGGGAGAGGCGGTTCGTCGCTTAGTGGTCCATCCGCTAAATCAGTGTGACATTCGGCGCGACCGCGATCCCGAGGCGGCGTGGGGTTCGGTGCCGTCGCCGGCGGCCC
>JBBSIT010000521.1:0-4090 GCA_038231995.1 Acetobacterales bacterium
CGGGACGGCCGCGGCCGCGGCGGCCTCGATCACGAAGCCCGCCCTGGCGCAGACGGGCCCGACCGAGATCTCGTTCTTCTATCCGGTGGCCGTCGGCGGTGCGATCACCAAGGTGATCGACGGCTATGCGGCCGAGTTCTCGAAGGAGAACCCGGACGTCCGCGTGAACCCGGTCTATGCCGGCACTTATCAGGACACGACCGTCAAGGTGCTGACCGCGCATAAGAGCGGCACGCCGCCGACGCTGTCCGTCCTGCTCTCGACGGACATGTTCACGCTGATCGACGAGGAGGCGATCGTGCCCGTGGACGGTTTCGTGAGGACCGACGCGGACAAGACCTGGCTCAGCAGCTTCTTCCCGGCCTTCATGCTGAACAGCCAGACCGGCGGGCAGACCTGGGGCATCCCGTTCCAGCGCTCCACGATCGTGCTCTGCTGGAACAAGGAAGCGTTCAGGGAAGCCGGGCTCGACCCTGATAAGGTGCCGGCCACCTGGGCGGAGCACACCGCCTTCGCCGAGAGGCTCACCAAGCGCGACGGCTCCGGCAACGTGACGCAATGGGGCACCCAGATCCCGTCAACCGGCTTCGGCTACTGGATGCTGCAGGCGCTGGCGATCGAGGCCGGCGATGTCCTGGCCAGCCAGGAGGGCGACAAGACCTTCTTCGACAAGCCGGGCGTGATCGAGGCGCTGCAGTACTGGGCCGATCTGTCGCAGAAGCAGAAGGTGCATGCGCCCGGCACCGTCGAGTGGGGCACCACGCCGAAGGACTTCTTCGAGCGCAAGGCCGCGATGATGTGGACCACGACAGGCAACCTGACCAACGTCCGCAACAACGCCAAGTTTCAGTTCGGCGTCGCCATGCTGCCGGCCAACAAGCGCCGCGGCAGCCCGACCGGCGGCGGCAACTTCCACATCTCGAGGAAGGCCGCCCCCGCCGAGCAGGAGGCCGCGTTCCGTTTCGCCAAGTGGATGACCCAGCCGGAGCGCGCCGCCCGCTGGAGCATCGACACCGGCTATGTCGGCGTCAGCCGCGCCGCCTACGAGACCCAGGTGATGAAGGACTACATCGCCGGGTTCCCGCCCGCAGCCGTGGCCCGCGATCAGCTCGAATTCAACGTGGCCGAACTCTCGACCCATGAGAACCAGCGGGTCACCAAGGCGCTCGGCGACAATATCCAGGCTGCTCTCGGCGGCGGCGAGGCGCCGGAGAAGGCGCTGAAGGATGCCCAGGCCGAGGCCGAGCGCATCCTGAGGCCGTATCGTTAGCTTGTCTGCCTCTCCCCGCTCGCGGGGATGAGGAGAACCGCCGGTCACGGACATGACGATGAATACCCGCCTTTCCACCGCGATCCAGGGTTGGCTGCTGCTGCTGCCGGCCATGGTGCTGCTCGTCGTCTTCACGCATTGGCCGGCCGTCGCGAGCTTCGTCGAGAGCTTCACCTCGACGGCCCGGCCGCGGCGGCCGTCGCGCTTCGTCGGCCTCGCCAATTACGAGCAGATCATCGCCGACCCGGTTTTCTGGCAGTCGCTCAGCAACAATCTCTGGTTCGCGCTCGGCACGATTCCGGTCTCGATCGCGCTGGCGATGCTCATGGCGCTCTGGGTGAATGACCGCATCCCAGGCCGCACCTTCGCGCGCATGGCCTATTTCACTCCGACCATCCTGCCGATGATCGCGGTGGCGAATATCTGGCTGTTCTTCTTCACGCCGCAATACGGCCTGCTCGAACAGATCACCGGCGCACTCGGCCTCGGAGCGCATAACTGGCTCGGCTCGAAGGACACGGCGCTCGCGGCCGTCACCGTGGTGGCGATCTGGAAGGAGGCCGGCTTCTTCATGATCTTCTACCTGGCGGCCCTGCAGGCGATCCCGCCGGTGCTGGCCGAAGCCGCGGCGCTGGAGGGCGCCTCGCGCTGGACCTTCTTCCGCCGCGTGCAGTTCCCGCTCCTCATGCCGACGACGCTGTTCGTGCTGATCAACGCGGTGATCAACGCCTTCCGCATGGTGGACCACATCATCGTCATGACGCGCGGCGGGCCGGACAACGCGACCTCCCTCCTGCTGTTCTACATATACCAGGTCGGGTTCAATTTCTGGGACACGTGCTACGCGGCGGCCCTGACGATCATCCTCCCGGCCATGCTCGCGCTGGTGGCGCTCGTCCAATACGGCTGGCTCGAGCGCAAGGTGCACTATCAATGAGCAGCGCCCCTGCATCGGCCACGCTGCCGCCCGCGGCGGACCCGCTCGCGTTCGGCTGGCGGGCGCGGCTGAGAGCGAAGCGGGCCGAGGCCGCTCTTGGGACGCGCTCGGACCCCTATGCCCCGACGAGTTTCTGGCGCGTGATCGAGGCGGCCGGCGCGGTGACGCTCGCGTTGCTCTGGATCATGCCGCTCGCCTTCGCGGTCTGGGCTGCGTTCCACTCGCCGGAGTACACGACGCGCCTCGCGCTCGATGCGCCGCTGACGCTGGGAAATTTCCGACGCGCCTGGGAGGCCGCGCCCTTCGCGCGCTACTTCCTCAACACCTTCGTCTTGGTCACGCTGATTTTCGCCTGCCAGGCCGTGCTCGGCACGCTCGCGGCCTATGCCTTCGCCCGGTTCGAGTTCCCGGGCCGCAACGTCGCGTTCGCGCTCGTCCTCGTGCAGCTCATGATCATGCCGGACGTGCTGATCGTCGAGAACTACCGCACGATGAGCTGGCTCGGCCTCGTCGATACGATCCCCGGCATCGCCCTTCCCTACGTCGCGTCGGCCTTCGGCATCTTCCTTCTGCGGCAGACCTTCAAGACCGTGCCGAGGGAGCTGGACGACGCCGCGCGCGTCGAAGGCGCCAGCGCGCTGCAAGTGCTGTTGAAAGTCTATGTCCCGCTGGCGAAGCCGATCTACATCGCCTACGGCCTCGTCTCGGTCAGCTATCACTGGAACAACTTTCTCTGGCCCCTGATCGTGACGAACTCGGTCGAGGCCCGCCCGCTGACGGTCGGCCTGCAGATCTTCTCGGTCGGCGACCAAGGCGTCGATTGGTCGGTCATCTGTGCCGCCACGCTGATGACCTCGGCGCCGCTCCTGATCGGCTTCCTCCTGTTCCAGCGCCAGTTCGTCCAGAGCTTCATGCGCGCAGGGATACGGTAAGTGCCTCTCCCGGTAGGCCTTGGCGGAGGGCCGGCGAGGGATTTCTCGTGCCGGGCAGGAAGGGCCGCAGCCTCGATGCCTTCGCATCGGGGCAAGGCCCTGACGCACCCGGCGCGGAAGAGACCCGCCGGACCGACCCAAGACCTGCCGGGATAGGCACTGAGGCAGCCGTGGTGCGTGGATCAGGCGTGTGGACGCGGTGACCCCAGCCCCGTCCGGGGTCAGGGGATGCGGACAATAGCTCGGGCGTCCGAGCTCCAGCATGCGGTTGAGCGCCTGGGCGGCGACCGCCACCTCGGTCGCGCGACACTCGTCCTTGCGCGAGCGCAGGGCGTCGCCGATCACTTGCTTCCACCTCGCGACGGCGGCCTCGGCCCGGGCTCGCTTCGTGTATCCGGACGCCTTCTGCCAGCCCATACGCCCGTGCTCGGCGATGCACTGGAGGTGGCGGTCGCGCTGTGTCGGCGTGGTCTCGGCCGTGGCGCTGAGCACCGCCGTTGCGCGCGGCGGCACGACGACGGCCGCTTCAGGGTGGCGCTCGGCGACGCTGTCGTAAACGCTTTCCTGGTCGTACCCGCCATCGCCCGTGAACGAGGCCATCGCGCAGCGATCCCACGGAGTGATGTCGGCAAAGCCGACAGGCGCGCCCGTGACCTGATTGAGCAAGGGGCCGACCTGGGCGCCGTCGTCCACTTCGCGGCCGGTCAGCGCGGATGCGACGATCCGGCCGGTGTCGGCGTCTCCCCCAAGTGTAGCTTCTTCCATCGCCCCTGGGCGATCCGTCTGCGAAGCAGCCGGCCGCGAGGCGGCCGGAGGGACCGGCGCCTCGTCGTACCGTGCTTCTCGGCCAGCCACTCGCCCGCGCCGCTCAGGCGCAGGCGCGTGCTGTCCACCAGCAGGTGCACGGGCTCGGCACCGCCGTCGCCAGCATCGCTGCCGCCCGACCGCTGC
>JBBSIT010000522.1:0-4073 GCA_038231995.1 Acetobacterales bacterium
CAAGCCTCGCCCAGCAGGCGGTTGCGCGCGCCCTCGTCCATGGTGCGCGTCGCCTGTCTCAGCTTCTCGTCCAGCGCCGGGTTCGAGTAGCGGCCATCGTTGGCGGCGCCCATGCCGGCCTGCCGGTCGGGGGTCGCGACCAGCGCCGTCAACGGGTTCGACGTCTCACCCGTGTTCACGCCCCAGGACGACAGGTAGATGCTGAACTCGCCGCTCGCGCTCTTGCCGGCATAGACCGACCAGGGCATCACCTCGGCGCGGGTCTCGATGCCGATGTGGGTGAACATCTGCGCCAGCGCCTGCACCAGCTTGGCGTCGTTGACGATGCGGTCGTTCGGCCCGTGCAGCGTGATGCGGAAGCCGTGGGGGTAGCCGGCTTCCGCCAGCAACGCCTTGGCCCGATTCGGGTCGTACGGCGCGGGATCGAGGTCCGGCGCGGTGCCGACGCCGCCTTTCGGCAGGAATTGCGAGGCCACGATGGCGTTGCCGAGCATGACCCGGTCCACCAAGGCTTCCCGGTTGATCGCCATGCTCAGCGCCTGGCGCACCCGCAGGTCCTTCAGCGGGTTCCGGTCGAGCGGCTTGCCGTCCAGCCCGGTGATGAAGGGCGTCGGCTCGCGGTGGTGGTCCAGCCCGAGATACACGAACCGGCTGGACACCCCGCGGATCAGGTGGAAGCGCGGGTCGCCCGTGACGCGCCCGGCGCCTTCCGCCGGCACCTCCTCGATCAGGTCGAGGTCGCCGGCCAGCAGGGACGCGAGCCGGCCGCCCCGGTCGGTGGCCATGGCCAGCACGACGTCGGACCAGGGCGGGCGCGGCCCCCACCAGCCGTCGTTGCGCGCCAGCACCACGCGGCTGCCCGGGATGTACTCGCGGAACACGAACGGCCCGGTGCCGACCGCCGCCCGGCCGGTGTTGAAGTCCGCCGTCGTCGCGTCCCTGAAGCGGGCGCTGATGATGCGGATGCGGCTGAGCGAGTTCGGCAGCAGCGGCTCCGGCACGGCGGTCTCGATCAGCAAGGTGTGCGGGTCGGGCGCCGTCATCGCCTTGATGCTGCGCGTGTAGGTCCGGAACGACGCGGTGCTCGGCAGGTCGTTGGCGCGCTTGAGCGAGACCATTGCGTCCTCGGCCGTGAACGGCGCGCCGTCGCTGAACGCCACGCCCTGGCGCAGGGTCAGCTCCCAGTGCGTGTCGTCCAGCGTGCGCCAGGATTCGGCGAGGCCGGGTTTGGAGCGGGACTGCTCGTCGTTCGTCACCAGCGCGTCGTAGATGTGGCTGGCGACGGCGTTGTTGGGCGCGTTGCTCTGAAGATGTGGGTCCATCGTCGTGTTGGGCGCGGACAGGCCGATCCGCAGCCGGCTGCCCGGCTCCGCTGCGCCCGACACGCGGGCGAACGGGGCCAGGCCCGCCGTCGCGACCGCGGCGCGCACCAGCGTGCGGCGGCCTAGGCTCTTGTGCGTCGGGTCGTTCATGGAGCGTTCCGGGTCGTGGTCGCGAAGGTATAGCCGTCGCCGCGGGGCATCGTCAGGTCACGGCGCAAACCCCAGGCCGCCTTCATATGGAACACCGGCAGGATGGCCTGGTCCTCCATCGCCAACTGGGTCGCCTGCTATACCAGGGCGGTGCGCTCTTCGTCATCGAACGTCGCCTCGGCGCGTTTCAGCAGCCGATCGAACTCGGATTGCCGTACTGGGTGTCGTTGGAGGCGCGCCGCCCGCGTGCCACGGCTCGGCCGCGCCGCGCAACCGGGATTGCGCTCCAGCACGACATCCTGGCCCTGCGCCATCACACCAGCGCGGGATACGTGAGGAACTCGTGCATCACGTGCCAGAGCCGCCGCCGATTGCGGCCGAGCGCGGCGACATGCGCCACGCCCTGCATCATGGCGAATTGCTTGTCGCGGTTCGGCAGCTGCGCGAAGAAGTCCAGCAGCTCGGCGTCCGTCGCGTTCCCGTCCGCCGCGGCCCGGGTCATCAGGACCGGGCATGTGACCTTGCGGGGGTCCACCATGGGCATGTGCACGGCCATGTCGAGATAGGTGCCGCTCGGCGCACGGTCGCCGAGCGCCAGCTCAACGTCCCCGAGCGCCTGGGCCACCGCGGGTTCGAAGGTGGACGGGTCGTCGCGGCTGAAGATGCCCGTGAAGCTCTCGCGCGTCATGACCCGGTAGGGCTGGGCGCGATACAGCGCGGCCTGCTCCCGGCGGCGCATGATCTCGGGGGCACCCTCCCCGGTGTAGGTGAACCCGTCCAGCACCAGCCGGTCGAACCGCTCCGGCGCCCGCATCGCATAGACGCCGGCCCTGATCGCGCCGGAGGATTGCGCATACACTATCAGGGCCCTCGCGCCCGTCACGCGCTCCACCAATGGGAACGCTGCCGCCAGGTCCGCCGCACCCGACATGATGTCGGAGTTGCTCGATGTGCGGGCGGACCGGCCGTAGTTCTCGTGGTCCATCGTCCACACGTCGAAGCCGTAGCCGGCGAACTCGTCCATGAAGGAATAGCCGGGGTGGCCTGGCACTTGCAGATCGAAGCCGCCGCGCCCGGAGAAGGACGAGCCGTGGACCAGGAACAGCACGGGCTGCCGGGCGCCGTTGGCCGCCATGCGCTTGCGATACACGTACAGCCGTACGCCGTCCTTGTCGGCCCAGTGCTCCTCGGCCGTGACGACGGGCGGATCGGCGGCCAGCGCCGGGCGGGCGGCGGCCGCGGCGATCAGCGCCGCAGCTTGGATCAGGGCGCGGCGCGGGGCAGGATGGTTCGGCATGGCCGCATTGTGAGGGGTTCGGAGACCTGCCGCAATGCGCTTCGCCGGACTACGCCACGCCAGCGCAGCCAGGGCGCCAGGCGGCTGTCGAGACTCACGATAGAGCGCATCCAGCAGGCCAAGGCGGACTGCAAGGCGGGGCGGTTCGGGAAGGTGCCGGGCGACGAGGCGGAGTTCATCCCGCTGTCCGAAGATCGCGTGACGGTGCGCGCTGCGGGCGCTACCCGTGAGTCAGGCGCTGGGTGGTTGGAAGCCCATTACAGGAAACAACGAGACAGGGTGGCGGACGGGCGCCCGGCTTCTGCGGGCGCCCGTCCTCCCCACTCAACTCCGCGGGCGCGCGGAGTAGGTCAGGGTGGCCAGGCTCGGGCTCGCCCGGTTCAGCTGCACGTAGGCCGTCGTGCCCTGCGCGGCGCCGACCGGCAGGGAGTTGGCGGTCTGCACGGGCGCCTCGCTGCCGGTCTGGGGAGCCAGGTCAGCGGCGGCCACCATCAGCTGCGTGCCGGGGCGCCCGGTTACGTCCGGGTACGCGGCGGAGCCAACGTCCGCGGCCTGCTGTCCCACATACGTGGCGGTACCGGGCGTGCGGTTGGGGAAAGGCTCGCCGTTGGCCTCGCCTGCGAAGCTGGGGGCGGCCGCGATGGTCAGGGCGGCAAGGGCGAGCATAAGGGTCTTCATGTCGTAGCACTCCTGATTCAGGAGGTCCGTCGCGATAGGCGGGCCAAAGTCCTGTGTGAGCCAAGGCCACCCGAGGATCGGATCGCCGTGGCTGGGTGGCTATGTCGCCCATGCGGGCCGTCGGCGGAATATCCGTCAGGAGAACAACATCTATGCCCATAGGTATGGAATAAGGGAGCAGGTCAGCTCTCGCCGTAGGACGAGATCGCCGGGTCGAGCCGGAACTCGTCGACCAGGAAGTCGATCACGGCCCGCGTCCGGGGCGCGAGGTTGCGGCGGGACGGATAGACGGCGTGGATCGGCAGCCGCTCCAGGTGGAACCCGTCCAGCACGGTCCTGACCCGCCCGGCCGAGAGGTCGCTTCCAAAGATCCAGGCCGGAGCGAGTGCCAGGCCGATGCCGGACATGACCGCTTCGCGCATCGCCTCGCTGCTGTCGGTGCGGAACCGGCCGGAGATGGGCACGCTGATGGCGCCGTCCGGACCGTGGAAGAAGCTATGGGGCGACCGGCGAAGGGTTGGCATCATCGTCGGTGGATGCAACAGATGGATGTTCCCCGATGACCCAAGTTGATGACCTGAGCCGCTCTCTCGCCGTTTTTGACCAGAACACCAGTTTGGTTGTGG
>JBBSIT010000523.1:0-4058 GCA_038231995.1 Acetobacterales bacterium
AGGCGGCGCCGGGTGGCATGATGGTTGTTCGCGCCAGGTCCGGCGTCGTTTCTTGTTTGGTCTGGGGCCGCCCATTTGGCGGGCCCGGCCCTCGGGCAGGCTCAGCGTCCGTTAGGGCGTAGGGGGTCCGGGCCGGGCAGGGCGTCCATGCCATACCGCCCAGGCAAGCTGGGGTTCATCGCCGGCGGCGGCCCCATGTTCTTGGGCGGGAGGACACGCTCGGTCGTGGGCGTCCCCCGCTCGATCACCAGCGCTTCCATGCTCGCGGGCGTGTAGCCGTTGAGGAAGCGCGCGGTCTCGCTGTCCACGCGAAAGGCGTGGCGGGTATCACGCGGCACCATGATGAAGTCACCCTTGCGGGCGGTCCTGATCTGGTCACCCATCAGCAGGGTGATCTCGCCGTCGAGCATATAGAACGTCTCGTCGGACCATGTGTGCTTGTGCGGACCCGGGCCGGACCTCTTCGGCAGTAGTTGCTCCATCATCGAGAACCGGCCGCCGGTGTCGTTGCCGTCCGCGAGCACCATCCACAGGACGTCCACCATCCAGTAGGCGGGGGCCGTGTCGGCATTGCGGATGAACGGCGCCGATCCAGGGATCGGCGGCAGGGCTGCGGGAGTTTCGGTGCTCATGACAAACTCTCCTTGCGTGTTCGACGCTGCCGCGCCGCCAAGCGGGCGGGCGGCAGCGTCATTGCGGACGACGGTTCAGGCGGCTGCCCGGCGGGGCAGCGTCCGCCCGGCGAACTGGGCGAAGCTTTCCAGCTGCACGTCCGGGTAGCGATGGTTCTGCTGGTCGGAGAGCGCGGTCTGGCCGGTCAGCATGTAAAGCTGATACGCCAGCATCACCGCCTTGAACGGGTTGGACACGTCCTTCGCCGCTTCCGCCATCGCGGCGCGCAGACCGGCTTCCGAGCCGTTCGGGCGGCGCTCGAACCGGCGCCCAGTCTGCGCCTCGATCACCTTGGCCGCATCGAGGATCGACACCTTGTCGCCGGCGAAAGCGAACTTGCCGCTCTGAACGGTCCGGTCCAGAGCGACCCGCGCCACCATCCGAGCCGTATCCTCGACGCTGGTGACTTCGATGGGCTGCGTGCCGTCGCCCCAGAAGGTCACGGTCCCGGCGTCGTAGTCGAACGTGCCCATGCCGGGGCCGAACAACTCCATGAACGCGCCTTGCAGGACATGGACGTGCTCGATGCCGGTCGCGGCGATCTTCTCGTCCCCGGTGCGGCGCAGGTCGAACATCATGTGCTCGCCGGGCGTCGCCTTGAACAGGTCGAGCGCGTAGTCGGACGGCAGGATGCGCCGCACGCCGTTGCGCCTACCGATCTCGGTCAGCGCGACCTGGCCGTCGATGATGATTTCGGGGCCGCCCTGGACGGCGGAGACGATCACATCCACGCCCTGGGTGGCGCGATCGAGCGAGGCGCGGTCAGCGAGGTCGCCCTCGATGATCTCGGCTCCGCGCGTGAGCAGCGGGTTGAGCGCGGAACGCTTGCCGGCGTCTTCCCCGCCGCGCACTAGCAGGCGGACGCGCGCCTCGGGCTGGTCCAGCAGGTGGCGGGCGATTTGGCTGCCAGGCATGCCGGTCGCGCCGGAGAGGAGAACGGTCTGTGTCATCGTCTGTGTCCTTTCGTGTTCGCTTGGCATAATCTAGCCGTTCCCTCGACGGTGATTAGTCAGCGAAAGATGGACAGCGCGTTCCCGTCGTGGAACGCTCGGCCCGATGTTCGATCTCACCGACCTCCGGGTCTTCGCTCGCATCGCGGATCTCGGCAGCCTGTCGGGCGCTGCCCGCGCGCTCGGCATGCCGAAATCCTCCGCCAGCCGCTCGCTCGCGCGGCTGGAAGCGGCCGTCGGCTCGGCGCTGATCGAGCGCTCGACGCGGCACATGCGCCTGACCGATGCCGGGCGCCTGCTCCAACGCCATGCCCAACGCATCCTCGACGACGTCGGCGAGGCCGAGAACGCACTGACCGGGCTGATCGGCGTGCCGCACGGCACGCTGCGGGTGAGCGTGGGGTTCACCTTCGCCGTCGGGCCGCTGGCGCCGATGCTGCCGCGCTTCCTCGCCCGCTACCCCGAGGTGCGCGTCGCGCTCAGCATCGACAACCGCAACGTCGACCTGCTCGCCGAGGACATCGACGTCGCCATCCGGATCGGGCCGCTGCGCGACTCCGACCTGATCGCGCGCCGGCTGACGACGATCGCGCTCTGGACTTGCGCCAGCCCCGCCTACCTCGCGGCACGCGGCACGCCCGAGACGGTCGATGACCTCCCCTCGCACGAGCTGATCGGGCGCGTCGATCGCAGATCGACCTGGAGGTTCCGGGCGCCCGGCGGCGTGCTCCACGAGATCGACGTTGTGCCCGGGACGATCGTTCCCGAACCCGCCGTGCTCAAGCCGGTGCTGATCGGCGGCGCCGGCATCGGCCGCCTGCCGGAGTTCCACGCGGCGGACGCGGTCGCCAATGGAACTCTGGTCCGGCTATTGCCGGAGTACGACGACGACTCCGTCGATGTGCACGCGCTCTACCCCAGCCATCGCAGTCTGTCCGCCAAGGTCCGTGTGTTCATCGACGCCCTCGCGGAGCACCTGAACCGAACGGCTTGACCCAGGTTTTCCGGCGAATGTGGCCGCGCCCCCTTATTTCAACTCCTTGCCGCAGCAGCAGCGCTCGGCCGCTACATCCGGCGCACCAGGTAGAGGCTGGTCAGCGACGCCACGATCGCGTCGGCATGCGCCGGGTCGCGCGCCTCGACCATCAGCTCCAGCTCGGCCGCCTGCACGCTCGGCGCGTCGAACAGCCGCTGGTGCACCACCTCGATGATGTTGCCGCCCGAGTCGCCGATGCGCCCGGCGATGTCGGCCAGCACGCCGGGCCGGTCCGGTATCTCCAGCATCATCCGCAGCAGCCGTCCGTCGCGCAGCAGCCCGCGCAGCAGCACGTTGGCCAGGATGCGCCCGTCGATGTTGCCGCCGCAGATCGGCACGCCGACCCGGCGACCCGCGAACCGCGCGGGATGCGCCAGCAGCGCCGCGATCCCCGCCGCACCCGCCCCTTCCGCCACCAGCTTCGCCCCTTCCGCCAGCAACCCGATCGCGTCCTCCACCACGCGCTCCGGCACCACCAGCACGTCGCTGACATGGGCGCGGATCGCTTCCAGCGGATAGGCGCCGACATGGTGCACGGCGATGCCCTCGGCGATGGTGGCGCCGCCGGTGGAGATGGGCTGCCCGGCCAGGATCTGGCTGAGCGAGGAATAGGCCGCGACCTCGACGCCGATGATCTCGATGCCGGGCTTGAGCGCCGCCGCCGCCACGGCGCAGCCGCCGATCATGCCGCCGCCGCCCACGGGGATGACGAGCACGTCGAGCTCCGGCGCGTCCTCCAGCATCTCCAGCGCGAGCGTGCCCTGGCCGGCCATGACCTCTGGGTCGTCGTAGGGGTGGACGAACACGAGGCCGTCGCGCTCGGCGATCTCCGTGGCGCGCGCGGCCGCCTCGGCCAGCGTGTCGCCGTGCAGCAGCACCTCGGCGCCCCAGGCGGCGGTCCGCGTCACCTTGGTGGACGGCGTGACCCGCGGCAGGCCGATGGTAGCTCGGATGCCGAGCAGCGAGGCGTGCCGCGCGACCGCCTGCGCGTGGTTGCCGGCGGACATGGCGACCACGCCGGCCCGGCGCTGCTCATCCGTCAGCAGGGCCAGCTTGTTCGCCGCCCCCCGCTCCTTGAACGAGCCGATCGCCTGCAAGCTCTCCAATTTGAGCGTGACGTGCGCGCCCACAGCGCGGCTCACGGCGTCCGAATACAGCGTCGGCGTGCGCAGCACCCGCCCGGCGATGCGGCCCGCCGCCGCCCGCACATCTTCCAGGCCGATCAAGGCATCAGTGCCCGTTCGGGAATGCGCTGCGCTGAGTCAGAGGCGCCGCGCGCGGCGCCGCCCGGCGCGGGTTCGCGAGCACCGGAGCGGAGCGGCCTTGAAGCGGCTTCAGGCCGACCGGGGGCACGCTCGTCGCCCGGCGGCCGGAGTTGCCGCGGGGGCCAAAGGCGAGGG
>JBBSIT010000524.1:0-4056 GCA_038231995.1 Acetobacterales bacterium
ATGGATGCCTGCGGCGTGCGGGGCTCGGTCTCGCTGAACGTCGCGCTGTGCGACCACCATCCGGAGATCATCGAGGCCTGCAACGAGCGGGGCTGGGAGTTCTTCTCCCACGGCATCTACAACACCCGGTACACCTACGGCATGGACGAGGCGCAGGAGCGCGCCATCATCGAGGACTCCATCGCCACGGTCCGGGACCGGACGGGGCAGCAACTCGCGGGCTGGCTGGCGCCCGCCCTGTCCTGCACGCCCTGGACCTTCGACCTGCTGGCGGAATACGGGCTGCTCTACACCTGCGACCTGTTCCACGACGACCAGCCCACGCCGCTCAAGGTGCGGCAGGGCCGGCTGATCAGCGTCCCGTACTCGCTCGAGATGAACGACACCATCGTCTACAACACCTACTCCTCGCCCCCGCGCCACTACGCGACGGTGATCCGGCGGCAGTTCGACCAGCTCTACGCGGAGGGTGCCGAGTCCGGCACCGTGATGTGCATCCCGCTGCATCCCTACCTGGTGGGGCAGCCGCATCGGATCGATGCCTTCGCGGAGGCGCTGGCCTACGTCGCCGGGCACGAAGGCGTTTGGTGCGCCACGGGGCGGGAGATCGCCCAGCATTTCTACGCGAACGACTACGACGCCTTCGTGTCCGCCGCCGGGCAAGGCTGAGGGGACGAGCGATGCCGCTGCCCGAGGACTACCTGCGCTACCCCGAGCGCCATCACGGGATGGACCACGACCGCTATCCCTGGTCACACCTGTTCGACCGCGCGCCGGCCGTCTGGCCGAACGGGGCCCGCGTGACGCTGTGGGTCATGCCCGCGGTGCAGTGGTTCCCGCTGGACATGGCGTCCAAGCCGTTCCGCGCGCCTGGCGGGCTGACGATGCCGTATCCCGATACGCGCCACTACACCGGCCGCGACTACGGCAACCGGGTCGGCATCTTCCGCATCCTCTCGGTGCTGGACCAGCTCGGCCTGCCCGCCTCCTTCGCGGTGAACGCCGCGGTGGCCGAGCGCTACCCCGCGCTGATGCGCGCACTCGTGGGGGAGCGGCGGGAAATCGTGGCGCATGGCGTGGACGCCGGGCAGGTGCATCATAGCGGGCTGAGCCTGGAGGCCGAGACCGCGATGGTGCGGCACACGCTCGACGTGCTGCGCCGCGCGTCGGGCCAGGCGGTGACGGGCTGGCTCTCGCCCGGGCGCGCGCAGTCCTTCGCCACGCCCGACATCCTGGCGGCGCAGGGCGTGGCCTATGCCTGCGACTGGGCCAATGACGACATGCCCTACGCGATGCGCACGAGTTCGGGCGAGCTGTACGCCATGCCGCTGGCGCAGGAGACGGATGACCGCATGGTGCTGCTCGACTTCCGGCACACCGAGGATGCCTGGCTGCAACAGGTCAAGGACCGGTTCGACGTGCTCTATCGCGAGAGCGCGCGCTACGGCGGACGGATCATGAGCCTGCCGCTGCATGCCTGGGTGATCGGCACCCCGGCGCGGATCGGCTATCTGCGCGAGGCGCTGGACTACATCCTCGGCCACGAGGGCGTCTGGCCGGCGACGGGGGCCGAAATTCTGGCGGCTTTCCGAGGCTAGGGCACCATGCCGAACCGCCCCGCGGCCGACGCGCGCTTCGAGTACAGCATCCCGGTCGTCGTCATCGGCGGCGGCGCCTGCGGCCTCTGCGCCGCGCTGGCCGCGAGGGAGGGCGGCGCCGAGGTCCTGGTGCTGGAGCGCGACGAGCGCCCGACCGGCAGCACCTCGCTCTCCCAGGGCCTGATCCCTGCAGCTGGCACGCGCTTCCAGCGCGAGAAGGGGATCGAGGACTCGCCCGCGCTGATGTCGGCCGACATCCAGGCCAAGGCGCGGGGCGGCGCCGACCCGGCCATCGTCCAGGCGCTGGCCGAGGCGTCCGGCCCGGCGGTGGACTGGCTGGCGGACGCGCACGGCCTGGACCTGCACGTGATCGACGACTTCCTCTATCCCGGCATGTCGCGCCACCGCATGCACGGCTCCCCCAACCAGGACGGCGCGGAGCTGCAATCCGGCCTGCTCGCGGCGGTGGAGCGCGCCGGCATCGACGTGATCACCAGCGCCCTGACGCAGGACCTGTTCGTGGACGGGAACGGGCGCGTCACGTCCGTGTCCTTCGCGCGCCCGGACGGCACGGTCGAGACGGTGGGCGCCGACGCCCTCGTGCTGGCCTGCAACGGCTTCGGCGGCAACCCGGCGATGGTCCGCCGCTACATGCCCGAGATCGCCGAGGCCGAGTACTGGGGCCACGCCGGCAACAGCGGCGATGCGGTCGCGTGGGGCGCCGCGATGGGAGCGGCCATGGCCGACATGGGGGCCTATCAAGGCCACGGCTCGGTCGCCCAGGCCTTCGGCCTGCCGCTCACCTGGGCGGTGGTGACGGGCGGCGGCGTGCAGGTGAACCTCGAAGGCCGGCGCTTCGCCAACGAGATGCGGGGCTACTCCGAGCACGCCGTGGAGGTGCTGAAGCAGCCCGGCCGCATTGCCTGGAGCGTGTACGACACGCGCTGCGAAGTCCCTGCGCTCGGGTTCGAGGAGTATCGCCAGCTCGTCGCGCTGGGGGCTGTGAAACGGGCGGACAGCGTGGCGGAGCTGGCCCAGGCGACCGGCCTGCCCGAGGCGGCGCTGGCGCGCACGCTGGCCGATATCGCCGCCTGGAGCGAGGGACGCGGCCAGGACTCGCTGGGCCGCGACTTCTCGCGGACGCCGAAGCTAGCCCCCCCGTATCTCGCCGTGCGGACCGGCGGCGCCCTGTTCCATACGCAGGGCGGGCTGGTGATCGATCCTGCCGCGCGGGTGCTGCGCCCGGACGGCACTGCGCTGCCGAACCTGTTCGCCGGCGGCGGGGCGGCGCGCGGCGTGTCCGGCCCATCGAGCTGGGGCTATCTCGCCGGCAACGGGCTGCTGAGCGCCGTCGTGCTCGGCCGCATCGCCGGCGCGGGCGCGGCCCAGGTTGCCGCAGGGCGCGCCTAGCCATGCCCCGGGTCCTGGTGGTCGTGCCGTTCCCGATGAGCGAGGTGAACCTCGCCCAGCGCCGGGCGCAGGCCGATGCCGTGCGCCTCGGCCCCGACATGGAGCTGCATTTCCGCCCGGTGCGGGTCGGGCCCGCCAACTACGCCAGCCACCACGACTTCTTGCTGGCCGAGATCTCGATCGTCGATGTGGCCCTGTCCGCCCAGGACGAGGGCTTCGATGCCGTCTGCATCGACACGATGAGCGACTCCGGGATGACCGTGCTGCGCTCCATGCTCGACATCCCGGTGATCGGGCCGGGGCGCCACGCCATGCTGACCGCGCTGATGCTGGGGGAGCGCTTCTCCATCCTGGTAATGTGGGACCGCTGGAAGCCGCTCTATGCCAAGACGCTGGCCGAGCTGGGGCTGGGCGCACGATGCGCCTCCGTCCGCTCGATCGGCGTGCAGCCCGACAACCAGGCGCTGCTGGCGGGCAAGGAGGACGCGGTGTTCCCGCTGCTGGAGCAGGCGGCGCTGCGCTGCGTGGAGGAGGACGGGGCCGACGTGATCCTGCTGGGGTCCACCACGATGCATCAGGCGCATGCCTACCTGGCCGCCCGGCTGCCCGTGCCGGTCATCAACCCCGGCCCGCTGACCTACCGGCTGGCGGAGCTGGCGATCCGCCTGCGGCTGCGGCACAGCAGGCGGACCTACCCTCAGCCGCGCACGGACCGGCGGGAGATGATCCGCGCCATGGGCGACGCCGGCGCCGCCGCGATGCCGGCGCGCTGACACGCCATGCCCGGCATCCTGGTGATCGCGGCCTTCCAGACGGACGAAGCCGCGCTGGCGACGCGCCGCGAGCAGGCGGCGGCGGCCGGCCTCTCCCCCGATACGACGCTGACCTGGCGGGGGGTGAAGGCCGGACCTGACGCGGTCACGAGCGCGCCGGACCAGATGCTGCTGGACCTCGCCGTGTTCGAGGCCGGGCTGGACGCCGAGACCGAGGGGTTCGACGCGGTATGCATCGACGCCGTCAGCGAGGGCGGGACGGCGGCGCTGCGCTC
>JBBSIT010000525.1:0-4053 GCA_038231995.1 Acetobacterales bacterium
CGGCCGGCACGCGCTGCGCCGTCCGGACCCGGCGCTGGACCTGGGCCTGTTCCGCATCCGCACGTTCCGCATCTCCACCCTGGCGGGCGGACTCAGCCGGATGGGCGCCAATGCCGTGCCGTTCATGCTGCCGCTGATGCTGCAGGTGGGGTTCGGGCTGACCCCGGTGCAGTCTGGGTCGCTCACCTTCGTCACCAGCCTGGGGGCGATCGTGGTGCGGCCGCTCTCGGTCCTGATGCTGCGCGCGCTGGGGTTCCGCACGCTGCTGATGGGCAACGCGGTGGTCTGCGCCGCCGTGATCGCGGGGTTCTCGTTGATCCGGGCGGACACGCCGCATCCGGTCATCTTCCTGTACGTGCTGCTGTTCGGCGTGGCGCGCAGCATCCAGTTCATGACCACGAACACGCTGACCTATGCCGACACCCCGGCGCACAAGCTCAGCAGCAGCACCAGCCTGGGCGGGGTAGTGCAGCAGCTGACCATCTCGTTCGGCGTCTCGGTCGCCGCCGCGCTGCTGGGCGTCATCGCCGGGCCGGGGCAAACGCCCACCACCGCCGACTTCCACCTGGCATTCGTGCTGGTCGCCTGCATCGCTCTGGTCTCCGCCCCCGGCTTCCTCTGGCTGGAGCCAGGAGACGGCGCGCACGTCAGCGGCTCCCGGCGGGAGTAGGGCCGGAGGCGGCCCTTTCCAGCCGCTAGCCGCGCCAGCTCCGGCGCCCAGCTTCAGGGCAGCAATCGGCGATCACCATCAGCTGGCCATCCGCCCCGTGCTTCCGGATCAGATAGCGCGTAGTGACGATTCCAATGGAGCAGGGTTGCGGTGGCGGCGAGTTGGACGAAGCCTTCGTAGTTGGCCAGGAGCCTGTGATAGCGGGTAGCGACGCGATGGAATTGCTTCAACTTACCGAAGAACATTTCGGTTGCCCGGTGCACCGCGGCCAGCTCGTACTCGTGCGCGAGATGCCCGAGTCACACCATTTCCGGGCAGAGGGGGAGGGGGTAGAAGAAAGGGGAGGGGCAGGGGGGTCGATGGTGGGGCAGGGACGGCATGAAGGAGGCCAGGTGAACGCGGATGAACTTGTCGGCGGCGAGGCCGGCGATGACGCCCTGCTCCCGCACGATCTCGTCGTCCCGGAGGCCGCGGCCGATCCGCTGCCCGCACTGGCCCCCGAGGCGATCGCGCGGGCGCGGCACTACGCGGGCGCCTCGCGCGCCGCCTCCACCCGCGCCAAGTACGAGGCCGCCTGGAGCAGCTTCGCCCTGTGGTGCCGAGCCAGTGGCCACGAGAGCCTGCCCGCGCACCCCGGCACGGTGGCGGTGTTCCTGGCCGCCGAGGCCGCGCGCGGCGCCTCGCCCGCCTGGGTCGGCCTGAAGCTGGCCGCCATCGGCTGGGTGCATCGGCGCGCGGGAAGGCTGCCGCCCCACGCGGCCGAGGGCGGCGTCGCCATCCTCGACGCGCTGGTCGGCATCCGCCGCGAGCACGGCCGACCGCCCGACCGCAAGCAGGCCGCCTGCGGCAACGTCGTGCGCGACCGCGCCCTGCTCGCCTTCGGGCTGGCCTCGTGCCTGCGCCGGAGCGAGCTGATCGCCCTGCGGGTCGACGACGTCCAGCGCGTGCCCGAGGGCCTGCGCGTCACCGTCAGACGCTCCAAGACCGACCAGGAGGGCAGGGGCGCCCTCGTCGCCGTGCCCGAGGGCCGGCGCCTGCACCCCGTGGCGCGGCTGGAAGAGTGGCTGGCGCGCGGTGAGATCGCCGACGGCTTCCTGTTCCGCCGGCTGTCCAACGCCGGTGACCGGGTGCTCGCGGCGCCGATGTCCGACCGCTCGGTCGCGCGCACGGTGCAGGCGCGCGTGGCCGCGGCCGGCTACGACCCGGCCGGCTTCGCCGGGCACAGCTTGCGCGCGGGCTTCCTCACCTCGGCCGCCCGCGCCGGCGCCTCGGTGTTCAAGATGCAGGAGGTCAGCCGGCACAAGAGCCTCCAGGTGCTCAGCACCTACGTGCGCGACGCCCGCCTCTTCGAGGATCACGCGGGGAAGGACTTCCTGTGAGGCTGCTGGGGGAGAGGCGGCGCACGCTGGTGGCAGGCGTCGCTTCTCAAGCCCCGAACCGCATGCTGGAGCTTGGACGCCCGAACTACGTCCGCATCGCATGAACCCAGACCGGGTTGGGACTCCTGCGTCCATCTCGCTGATCGGTGCAACACGGCCGCGATGCTGGAGCGCCCTGTCATAGGCGGCCAGTTGGCGACCTTGTAACGCGTCCTGGGGGACCTGTGGCGACGCGGCTCATTGGCTTTGTAGGGCATCAAGCATCCAGACGACGAGGGAGCGGCCCTATACGCCTCGCCCTTACCAGGCCAAAGCCCGCCGGCCTCGATTTATGCAGTAAGGTCATTGGACGTTCCAGGCCTGCCAGAATCGTGGTTCGACAAATAGGTCCTTCATGTCGCACAGCGCACCCTCTCCTCTCGGTCGCCGCATAAGGCTCGGCCTGATCGGCGGTGGCGGCGAGGCGCTGATCGGGCCGGTGCACCGCATCGCCGCGCGGCTGGATGATCGGTTCGAACTGGTCGCCGGTGTGCTGTCGTCCCGGCCGGACCGGTCGGTGGCCGAGGCAGCGGGCCTTGGCCTGGCCCGCGGCTACACGGACGTGCCCGCCATGATCGCCGCGGAGGCGGTGCGGCCGGACGGGATCGACGCCGTCGCGATCATGACGCCGAACGACAGCCATTTCCGCTTCGCCGAGCTGGCGCTCGACGCCGGGCTGGACGTGATCTGCGACAAGCCGCTGACGAACGAGCTGGACAGCGCGCTGGCCCTGGGCGCCAAGGCGCGCGCGAAGGGTCTCATCCTGTCGCTCACGCACAACTACTCCGGCTATCCGATGGTGCGGGAGGCGCGCGCCGCCGTTGCTGCGGGCGAGATCGGGCCGCTTCGCGTGGTCCATGTCGCCTATGTGCAGGGATCGCTGGGCACCCGGGTCGAGGATCATCCCGAAGCGATGCCGAGCCGGCTGAAGTGGCGCCTGGACCCGGCCAGTGGCGGGCTGAGCCACGTGCTGGGCGACATCGGCACCCATGCGCACCAGCTGCTGACCTATGTCAGCGGGCAGCGCGTGGCCGCGGTGCTGGCGGACGTAGGCGCCGCGCTGCCCGGCCGCATCGCCCACGATACGGCGTCGGTCATCGTCCGGATGCAGGACGGCGCGCGAGGGGTGGTGTTCGTCACCAAGGCGGCCACCGGCGCCGAGAACGCGATGATGCTGGAGGCCTACGGCGAGGCCGGCGGCGTGTCCTGGCAGCAGGCATCGGCGAACGAGCTGAGGGTGATGCGCAACAACCTGCCGGCGGAGATCCGCAGCCGGGGGTTACCCACCCTGCATCTGCTGGCCCAGCGCGCCACTCGCTTGCCGCCGGGTCATCCGGAGGCGTTCCTGGAAGCCTTCGCCAACCTGTATGTTGATTTCGCCGAGCTGGTCGCGGCCCGGCGTGCCGGCGTTCCGCCCGATCCGCTTGCAGCAGTGGGTCCCGGCGCGGCGGCGGGCGCGGACGGATTGGCCTTCATCGACGCCTGCATCACTTCTACCGCCAAGGGCGGCTGGGTGGACGTCGCCCCCGTGTAGTTGACGGGTCCAGCACCGCTCGCGACAGTAACGGCAGCGGCCGCAAACGGGCTGATCGGGGACGGCGACGGGATGCTTCGACAAGTCCAGGACCGCGGGCGCAGCGCCGCACGCGATGTATGAGCAGACTCTCGATTTCAGCGCCGTCTGGGTGGCTTTCGATCAACTGATCGCAGGCGCCGGGCTGACGATCGGTCTGACCGCCCAGGCCATCGTGCTAGGCATGCTCGTCGCGGTGGCCTGCGCCTGGGCGAAGACGAACGGTCCTGGCTGGCTGCGGCGCATCGTGGCGGGCTACGTGGAGGTCATCCGGAACACGCCGTTCCTGCTGCAGCTCTACTTCATCTTCTTCGGCCTGCCCGCCATCGGCATCCGCCTGCCACCGACCCAGGCCGCCCTGCTGACCATGGTCGTCAACCTCGGCGCCTACG
>JBBSIT010000526.1:0-4048 GCA_038231995.1 Acetobacterales bacterium
AAATGAGGGGATGGCTGAGGACGTTACCAGCCAATCTGTGAGACAGCCGACCAATGCATGGGCGATTGCTGAACTGCGGCCCATCCTCTCACCCGTGATGGCGATCTCAGCCCCGGAACCCCGCCTTTACGAGGCGAGTGGGGTACGATTGGCCCATGGGTAGCGTCGCGGATGTGGTGGAAACGGGTGGTGGCGTAGTCTCCGGTTCGTAGCAACGAGCCATGACCGGCGTTCCAGCGCCGGCGGAGACCACGCCATGGAACAGGGTAGCACAACACAGGATGCGGACGGCACGGGGCTGTTTGCGGGAGACGCTTGGTTTGACCCGATTGAGGCGGGCATCCGGGACAGGGTGCGCGGGTTCATCCAGGAGTTGCTGGAGCAGGAGCTGACGGCGGCGCTGGGCCGCAATCGGTGCAAGCGGACGGCGGGTTTGCCCAAGGGCTATCGGAACGGGACGCGCGAGCGCCAACTCCTGGGCAGCTTCGGCCCGGTTGCGTTGGAGGTGCCGCGGGCGCGCATGGCCGCGGATGATGGCGGCACGCATGAATGGCGCAGCCAGGCGCTGCCCCGCTACGCCCGGATGACGCGCCAGGTCGAGGCGCTGATCGCGGGCGCCTACCTGTCTGGGACCAACACGCGCCGCGTCAAGCGCGCGCTGGCCGCCCTGTTTGGGGGTGCTGTGGGCAAGGACGTGGTCAGCCGGACGTGGCGCAAGGTCAAGGTGGACTGGGAAGCGTGGAACAAGCGCGACCTGGCTGACGAGGACGTGGTGCGCCTGATCCTGGACGGCACCGTCGTGCGCGTCAGGCTGGACCGCAAGGCGACGAACCCGGACAACTCCGGGACAAAGCCGGGACGGTTCGGGCTGTGTTGCCCTCCGCGACCGCGTTGCCAGCGGCGATGCATATTGCGTCTGCACGCCCTCCCGCTCGCACGGGCAGGCGTGCAGAACTCGGCCCTTTGGGTGCCGCCTGCCTACGCCGCCGTCTCTGGCTGCTCGATCAGCTCGAGCGCCTGGGCGGCCAGCGCCACGGTGCGCGGGATCGGCCGCTCGCCCGCCTCGTAGTAGGCCGCCATGCGCCGGCTGATCCCCAGCGCCCGGGCCGCGCCCTCCAACGTGTAGGCGCGGCGCTCGCGCCAGCGCCGGAACGCCGCCGCCGTCATGGTCGCCCCCGACTGCTCCTGCGCCAGCCGCCACAGCGTGTCGGCCGCCATGTCGAGCTCGTCCGTCCACGCCACGTCCGTGCCGTGCTCGCCCACCCGCACCTGGGCGAACAGGGCGGGGTCGTCGCGCAGGGGCGCATAGACCCGGAAGCTGCCCACCGGGCCGGATACGTCGATCGAGCTCTCGCCGCCCTGCTGCCAGCGCACGCGCAAGGTGAGCGGCGCCGGGTCTGGGGCGACGTGGGCGATGCGGGGCAGGGTTCGCTTGGGCATGGTTATCCTTGCTCGTTCAGCTCGGCCCACCGCAGCGCCAGCGCCTCGCGGTGCTCCTTCGCCCACGTCAGGGCCTCGGCGATCTGCGCCGGGCGGGCCTCGCCGGCGATCACCGCGAGGTCAGAGATCCGCACCAGCACCTGGAAGTCGGCGCCAACCAGGTGGAAGTGCGGCGGACGGTGATCGTCGGCGTACATCCGCAGGCTGACCGCGCCGAAGCGCCTCAGCGTCGGCATCAGGCAAGCTGGGCAGAGATCATGGTGCAATCATTGCACGTCAAGGGTTGCCTGGCGAGGCCGCGATCCCGCTCTACCGCTCAAAGCCTTTAGGAAGGCCTCTGAGCCGGCAGCCAGACCTGGAAACTGTGCAGCGGCGGCAGGGGATCCTGAGCGAGCATGCCCTGCACGCGCCACTCCGCATCGCTGCGGCGGAGTGCCACGGCCAACTTCTGCGCGGCGTCGGCGTCCTCGGCATGGAAGTAACGCAAGGTGGGCAGACGGAAGATGGCGGCGGCCATCCGCGTTTCGACCTGCGCCGCGAGCGGCCGCAGCTTCGCGGCCAAGCGGGCTGCCTCGGCCGCAGCCGCAGAGGAGGCGGGACGATGGTAGATCACGACGCGCCGGTTCGGCGAAGTCAGAGTGGGTGTCGGAAGGACGGGCACCGGGGGGATGGGCAACGGGAGCGGCAGGCTGGCCGTATCGGCCTCGGTGCCGGGTGCCGGCGACGGCGGGGGAGGTGGGGGTTCCGTCGCCACGGCGTCGAGCTCGGGGGCTACCAGGTTGGGAGCGCCGGGCGAACCCGGCGCGGGCGCCACCTCGGGTGCTGGTTCAGGTGCCGGCTCGGGCATCGGCTCTGAAGCCGTTTGATGCACAAACGGCAGAACCGGTTCGGTTGCGATGTCGGCGGGCGGCGCGGGTATCGGCTCGGGCGCCGGCTCGGAGAGCGCCTGAGGCGCGAATGGTAAGACTGGTTCGGCGGCAACGTCGGCGGGCGGTGGCGGCGTAGGCGCAACGTCCAGGGACGATGCAATCCCTGCCGGGGCGGGTGCGGCGAACTCGGTGGTCGGCCCGACCGACTGCGGCTCTGCTAATGGCGGCTCCGGAGCGCGCTGCATCCAGGGCACGGCCGCGCCGGCAACGCTCAGCACGAGCAGCGCCGCCCAGGGCCAGGCCCGGCGCCGCCTCGGCCGCGTGCAGCTGGCAACCACGGCCGCAGCCTGGCCGGGCATGTCCGAGAGGGACGGCGGAGCGATCGACCGGCGGAACGCAGCATCGTCCATCGGCTCGGGGCGTGCGGGGAACTCGGCGATCCGTTCTGCCTCGGGCTCCTGAACCGTCTGTCTGAGGGACGAGGGTGGAGCGAGAGGGCGCGGGGGTATGGCGATCGGCTGAAGACCTTGCGCCGGCGGCAGGTCGTCGTCAGGCTCCTCCGGCGCGGTGCGGACCGTTGCTGGCAACGCATCATTGGGCAGCACCGCCGCGCGCAGGCGCAGTGACAGTGGGATCGGCTGCGGGCCGGTGGCCGGGGGCAGGTCGTCGTCGAGCGCGTCCGGTGCGACGTCGACCGATACCCTTGGCGCGTCGCCGGGCAGCGGCACGATCGGCGCGAACATCGCCACCGCCTCGGTGAACGACCGCCGCTTCTGCCCATTGCGGTCGGCGTCCGCCTGCTCGTCCAAGACGCGGCCCTCCACCCGACGCGCGGTCAAGTTATCCATGAAATTCGGCTTCAGCGGTGTATCAGAGTGGGTGTCAACACCGGCGGAAACGGCTCTGCAGGGGGTGCCGCGGGTAGGGACCGATTGGCTAGGGTGACCGCCGCCACACTGGCGTCCGTGGTCGCGACGGCAGCGGTTCCTGACTGCACCTCGCTCCAGTTTGTCACCCAGGTGGCCAACAACAGTGACGCTGCGATACCTAGCCCCGCTAGGCACCAGAGGTCAGTGTGATCGCTGCCGTCGATCTCGGCAGAGATTGAAGCCGCCTCATCTGCGGTCGAGGCCGTGAGTGACAGGCCTGGCGTCGCCGCCGTGCTCGCTGGCCCGCATACGCCATCAGGTGCGACCTCGCCATCTATGGCTGCCAGAGCTACCGTCCGCAGGCCTATTCTCATTTCACTATACAATTCTGGATTTCAGATCATCACAAGCCTTCTGTATCAAAAGGTGTATGGATTGTAAACCAGCCCGAACTTGGCTCTTCGAAGCGCGTCCAGCGTCGTATGCAGGTAGTTGATTGCGTGGTCAGTTGCGGCCGAGCCCATAGCAAGCAGAATGCGGCACGGCCGTCCGCTCCCGGCTGCAACCGCCGGCCCACGCCCGATCCGTCATCACTCCTCCCCTGCGGCGTCGGCTGACGCACTCGAAGGCTCGCGGTCCAAGCGCAGTCCGCGGCGGTCAAGAAACAGAGCCACGAGCAAGGCAAGCGCCATGATCGCGACTGTAACTGCGACGACGACGAAAGCCAGCATGGTGGTCCGGCTCCAAGAGCATCAAGGCATGGGTGAGGTGCCTAAGTCTGCACCGAGTTTGTGGATGGATCGTTGAGCCATCCGGCCTCGGTGTCGCTGTATGGAAGGCACGTGGGTGCTGGACGTGCCCGCCCCGGAT
>JBBSIT010000527.1:0-4043 GCA_038231995.1 Acetobacterales bacterium
CTACGACTACTACCTGTCGCATCCCTACTTCGTGCACCTCGTCTGCGTCCGCACGGAACTCGCGCGGCGCCTCGCCGGCTACGACGAGGCCATGCCGGTCTCGGCCGACGTGGACTTCGTGCTGCGCGCGCTCGAAGGGGCATGCCGGGTCGCCCACATCCCGCGCGTGCTGTATCGCTGGCGGACGCATGGCGGCAGCGCCGGGCACTTGCGGCAGCGCGAAGTCATGGCGGCGACATCGGGCGCGCTGCAGAGACACCTCGACCGGACCGGCGCCGGCGCTGCCGTGTCGGACGGCATCGGCTTCAACCAGTTCCATATCGAGTGGCCCGACGATCCCGGGGGCGAGATCCTGGTCGTGATCCCGACGCGCAACCGGGCGGACCTGCTGCGCCGCTGCGTCAACTCGGTAGAGCGCACATCGGCCAGCCTGTGCACTCGCATCGTCGTGATCGACCACGAGTCGGACGACCCGGCGACCCTGCGCCTCCTCGGCCGTCTCGCGCGCAAGCACACCGTCATGCGCTACGCCGGGCCGTTCAACTACGCGGCCATGAACAACCTCGCGGTCCGTACCTATATCCGCGACGCACGCTATATCCTGTTGCTGAACAACGACGTCGAGGCGATCGAGGCGGGCTAGATGGCGCGGCTGCGCAGCCTGGCCGCACGCCCGGACGTTGGCGCCGCCGGCTGCCTGCTGCTTTACGGCGACCGCCGGGTGCAGCATGGCGGCGTGATCGTCGGCTTCCGCGGCGCCGCCGACCACGTAGCCAAGCTGGCGCCGGCGTACAAGCCGGGCGGCGAGCGCACCTTGGGCTACAACAGCGCGCTCGTCTCGGTGCGCGACTACTCCGCCGTCACAGCCGCCTGCATGATGCTCAAGCGCGCGGCGTGGGACGCGGTGGGCGGGTTCGACGAGGCGTTCGCCATCGGCTTCAACGACACCGACCTGTGCCTGCGCCTCCGCGCGGTCGGCTATCGCGTGCTCTATGACGGCACGACGACGCTGCTGCACCACGAATCCGCGACCCGCACCGAGCGCCGCGAGGTGGCGCACCCGGAGGACGACGCCCGGCTGCGCGCGCGCTGGCCGGAGTTCTTCAGCGCGGGCGACCCGTTCTACAGCCCGCTGCTGAACCAGGCCGGCATGGACCACGCGCTCCGGTCGGACGATGGCTGCAAGGGGCGGCTGCGGCCTCGCATGACGGAGGTCAACCTCGGCTCCCCGACAGCTCCGCCTTCACCCGCCGCTGATACCGAAGCTGCCGCGCCCGCAGCCCGGCGTCGCCGCCCAGCCGCTTCGCCATCAAGCGGTGCATCCGGGTGACTTCGGCGAGGTGCTGCTCCGGCGCCAGCCGGCGCGTGGCGCTCGCGTCGTGCCGGCGATGGATGTTGAGCGGCTCGGCGACGTAGACCACCTGGCCGGCGCCCGACAGCAGCTCGGCATACAGCCGCCAGTCGCCGGCCACGCGGAAGCTATCCATCTCGCCACTGCAGCGCGCCAGGGCGGCCAGGAGCGCGGAGCGGCGCCACAGCACGGCGCTGGCGTTCAGGATCAGGTTGCGCTCGGCCAGGCACTGCGCCAGGAACTCGGACGCGGGGACCACGCAGTCCTGGGCCAGCGTGCCGGGCTGGCCGTCGGCCCCACCTTCGGCATAGTACGGCTTGTAGCTCGGCCAGACCGGCCGCCCTCGGCATCGACCGAGGCACTGTCGGTGAAGGCCAGCACTGCGTCTGGCACGCCCTGCACGGCGTGGGCCAGCGTTTCCAGGAAGCGCGGCTCGGACAGGTCGTCGGCCTCGGCGATCCACAGCCACTCGCCGCGCGCGAGCTCGGCCGCCCGCTGCCATTGCCGGAACGGGGAGCCGGAGTTGGCCTTGTTCACCACGAGCGTGATGTCGCGCCGGGCCGTATCCGCCGCTGCCCGTGCCACCTCGGCGCTGCCGTCGGTCGAGGCGTCGTCCAGCACGAGCACCTCCAGCACCGGGTGCGTCTGGCCGAACACCGTCCGCAGCCGGTCCGGCAGGTAGCGGGCGTACTGGTGGCTCGGCACCGCGACCGAGATGCGGGGCAGGGCGGGCAGCGCGAGCCCAAGCAGCGCCGCCGCATAGGCATCGAACGCGAAATGCCGGCGCGCTCCCCCGGCCAGGCGCTTGGCGCGGGCGGAACTGGCGCCGCGCGCGAGCGCTGCCATCGAGCGCACCATCGCCGCCGCGTCGCCGAGCGGCACGACAGCGCCGGCATCGTGCTCGCGCAGCAGGCCGGGGATGCCGCCGGCGCCCTCGAACGCCACGGTGGGCACCCCGGCCGACAACGCCTCCAGCACCACGCTCAGGAACGCGTCCTTGCGTGAGGTCTGCAAGTGCACCGGTATTATGTAGCACCCGCCACAGCGCCCGAGAGCTTCGCTGGCCACCGCTCTTTGGCGCGGTCGGCTTGGCGCTCGGGCTGGCTGTAGGGCCGGCTCCAGCTTGATCTGGTCCCCGCTTATGCTGCGTTGGAACTGGCGTGGAAAGACCATCAAGGTTTCCGGATCGGAGGGGCTGGGCTCGGGATAGCGAATGACCGGAGGTTGTCCACCGAGGAGTGGGAAACTGTTTCCGGACGAATTGCTGCTGACGCTGAACATGAAGCTGGTCTGGAAGTACAGCGCGTTGTCCGAGGACCGGTAGTTGACGCACCCGACGAAGTACAGGGGCGCGTGGAAAGGGAACTCGGAGTGCGCCGCCGCCCAAGCTTCTGCCCGATCCGGCCGGTTCCTGGCCATCTCATTGTCGTGGGTGGACTTGATCCAGGCTGCCCGAACGGCCCAGACGTCCTTCGCTTGGATGTTGAAGCTGTGGGGAACCCCTCTATTGGTGTGCTCGGTCTGGTCGGGAAAGATCACTGGGCCGGGGAACATGACCGGGCTCTCCCGCACCTCTCGGCAGACGGCGTGCATGACAATATCCGGCCGCGGATCGGAGTTCTCCACGATCAGCAGCCTGGCGTTGACCCAGACGTTCTGCGCGGGCGAGTGGCCGATGTTCTTGGCGAGGATGTTGACCCAGAGCGTTACTCCCGCCTCATCGTCAGACGAGAGGGTGGCCGGCTTGATGTCGGCCAGCATGAGCCACGGCCGCTCGCCCGCGACGAGTGCGTCCTGTGCTATGCGGGCCTGATCTCGCGCGGCGAGGTAGGCGCCGGCGGCGAACACAGCGGCGGCGATGGTGGCGCCCGTCGCCACGACCGCCGCCACTCCAGTAATGGCCCAATATCGACGCTCAGCCCGCTTATGGCGTTCATCGGAGGCATACTGGGCGTCGTCGGTGCGCTGGCGATGATCTGGACTTACAGGCACGATGGTCCGGTCTGGTTGACGCTGTGCGGCTATGCCTTTGCTGCGGGCGGCATGGCTAGCGTGCTCATCGCTGTTCTGCCGTGGCTGTGGCGCGTATCGGTCTGAGCGAGAGCCGCGCCTCATGAATGCGAACCAGCCAGCGCCGGCCATCAACATCCTTAATAGAAACCGCACGCCGTCTTTCTCAGTCCAGCCGGATCGCGCTCGCCCCAATTGCCTTCATAGCGGCGAACAGGAACCATGCAGGATAGGCACCCCGGTTAATTTTCACCGTCACCGATCCTTCGCTCTCCGGTAACCCCATTTCGCTCAGTCGCCGGGCCAGCTCAGCATATCCCACGCCCGCCCGCTTTAGCTCCGCCTTCATGTGCCGCTTGGCGTGATCCGCCCATTCGTCGCTTGTGCCAGCCATCGGATCCCCCACAGATCAGAGCGGAACCTAACATAAGCGTTCGTTTTCCCCTTGCAAGCCCACACGCTTAACCTTACACTTCTGTCTGTTAGCTAATGGATCAGACAGATGGCCCAGCACTTCCTCCTTTCCGCCAAGGCTCGCACACTCAGCATCGCTGCCGTGCTGCGGATGACGGACGGGCAGGCCGAGCGGATGTTCGCTGGCATCCGCTGGCCCGACACGGACGGCAAGGCCGTGTGCCCGCACTGTGGTTGCCCCACCTGTTACGAGGCCCGCCGCCCGAAC
>JBBSIT010000528.1:0-4042 GCA_038231995.1 Acetobacterales bacterium
CGTGACTGGCAAGCCCGCTCCGCCGCTCGTCACCCGTCAAACGTCAGACCTGCCGCCTGGGATCGCTGAGAGCTTCGCACCCCATCACCCACCCCATCCGCCCCCGGACGTCATCAAAGCGGAATGAGGGGATGCATGAGCGTCGCTCCCCCAATCTTGCGACGGTTTCCTGCGTGGGCCCATCTCGGCAACGGTGACGCGATCGATTCAGTCAGAGCACTAGCGCCGTCGCATTCCCTCGACGAACACGTCCACCAGGCGGAGCACGTTGCCCTGCCAGCCTGGCTTGTCGTGCGTGTAGCACAGGCCCACGATGGTGCGGAGGATGTCCTCCGTGCCAATATCGTCACGGATGAGCCCTGCTTTCACCGCGCGCTCTAGGAGCGTCTGCAGTGCCCCTCCCAGCCGGTTCATGGAGTAAACTGTGAGGTCGGACGAAGCGTGCACGGCAACGGCCAGGGCGGTGGACATGCCCTTCTTCGTGGCGACGAACTCCACGTTGGCATGCATCCACCGGCGCAGCGCCTCAAGCGGCGGCAAATCCGTCCCGAGTTGCTCCGCCATTTCCACCAGCTGCTCCACCTCGTGACGATATACGGCCTCGAACAACGCCTCGCGCGTCGGGAAGTGGCGGTATAGCGTTCCGATGCCGACCCCGGCCTGACGCGCGACCGTCTCGAGACTGCCCGCCGGGCCGGCAGCGGCGAACACCGACTTCGCCGCCTCGAGCACGCGCTTTCGATTGCGGACGCTGTCGGCGCGGGGTTTGCGCGCGGGCTTGGCTGGAAGATCATCGTCCATGCCAGCTCAGGTTCGCCCCACTTGCAAAGCGGAGGGTGCCTCCGTATTTGTCATCACACCACAGCTCTGATCGGAGTTCCGCATGAGCCTGTCAATCACCCTGACGATCAACGGCGCCGAGCGGGCCATCACGCTCGACGATCCCCGCATCACGCTGCTGGACCTGCTGCGCGAGCGCCTGGACCTTACTGGGACCAAGAAGGGCTGCGACCGCGGGCAGTGCGGGGCCTGCACCGTGCTAGTGGACGGAAGGCGCGTGAATGCCTGCCTCGCGCTGGCGCTGAGCCATGACGGCGCCGACATCCTCACCATCGAGGGCGTGGCGCAGGGCGGGCAGCTGCACCCCGTCCAGGCTGCGTTCATCGCGCATGACGGCTTCCAGTGCGGCTTCTGCACGCCGGGCCAGATCATGAGCGCGATCGGGATGATCCGGGAAGGACAGGCCGGCGACGACCCCGAGCGGGTGCGCGAGGCGATGAGCGGCAATCTATGCCGCTGCGGCGCGTATGTTGGGATCACGGAGGCGGTGCTGGACGCGCAGCGGACCATGACAGCGTCCGGCCGGAGGGACGCGGCATGAACCGCTTCGAATACGCCCGCCCGGCGACGCTAGCCGAGGCCGTCGCGGCCGGTGCCGCGCCGGGGGCGGCGTATCTGGCCGCCGGCACCAACCTGCTGGACTTCATGAAGGGCGGCGTGATGCGCCCCGGCCATCTGGTCGATATCAGCCGGCTGCCCGGGCTTGACCGGATCGAGCGGCTGAGCGACGGCAGCGTGCGGATCGGCGCGCTCGTGCGCAATGCGGACCTGGCCTACGACGCGGACTTCGCCCGGCGGTTTCCGGCCGTGGCGGAAGCGCTGCTCTCGGGCGCCTCGGCCCAGCTGCGCAACGCTGCGACGGCGGGCGGCAATCTGCTGCAGCGGACGCGGTGCGCGTATTTCTACGACACGGCCAGCGCCTGCAACAAGCGCGACCCCGGCGCCGGCTGCGACGCGGTGGGCGGCGAGAACCGGCTACACGCCATTCTCGGCTGGAGCGAGCACTGCATCGCCACCCACCCGTCCGACTTCTGCGTGCCGCTCACGGCACTCGACGCGGTGGTGGAGGTGGAGGGTCCGAAAGGCCGGCGCGAGATCCCGATCGAGAGCTTCCATCTGCTGCCCGGCAGCACGCCGGAGCGGGAGACGGTGCTCGAACCCGGCGAGCTGATCATCGCGGTGCGCCTGCCGGCCGAAGCCGCCCGCTTCGCCGCGAACGCCCGCTACCTGAAGATCCGCGAACGCACGTCCTACGCCTTCGCCGTCGTCTCGGCCGCCGCCGCGCTCCGCCTGGACGGCGGAGTGGTCGCGGAGGCGCGGGTCGCGCTGGGCGGCGTCGCGCTGAAACCTTGGCGCGCCCGTGCGGCGGAAGCCGAGCTGGCCGGCGCCCGTCCAGACCCCGCCAGCTTCCGCCGGGCGGCGGAGGCGGCGCTGGCCGGTGCCAGGCCGTCCGGTGACAACGCCTTCAAGATCGAGCTCGCCCGCCGCATCGTCGTGCGCGCGCTCACGCTGGCCGCCGCAGGCACGCCCGAACGCATGCCCGCCCTCCCAGCCTCGCCCTTCTCCGGAGCCATCACCCATGCCTGAGATCACGCTCACGCAAGCACCCGCGCATGTCCGCATGGGGTCGAGCATCGGCCAGCCGCTGACCCGGCGCGAAGGCGTGCTCAAGACCACGGGCGCTGCCCGCTACGCCGCCGACAACCATCCGCCCGGCATGGTCTATGCCGCGCTCGCCGTCAGCAGCATCTCGCGCGGCCGGGTCGCCGCGCTGGACGTGGCGGCGGCGAAGGCGCATCCCGGCGTGATCGAGGTCATGACGCCCGCGAACGCGCCGGAGCTCGCGCAGGACCCGGACGCGAAGAACCACCCGTTCATGTTCCGGCTCGACCTGCTGCAGAACGACGAGGTGCGCTACGCCAACCAGCCGGTCGCCGTCGTCGTGGCGGACACGCTCGAGGCAGCGACCGAGGGTGCCTTCCTGCTGGCGCCCCGGTACGCGGCCGAGCCGGCGCGCACGGGCCTGGACTCGGCCGAAAGCTTCGCACCCCAGGCCGTCGGCGCCGGCAGCCCGGCCGAGGAGAGCCACGGCGACGTCGCGGCCGGCTTCGCGGCGGCGTCGGTCCGGATGGAGGCCGTCTACGACACCCCGGCGCAGTATCACAACGCGATGGAGCCCCACGCCATCGTGGCGGCCTGGGACAGCGACACCTTGTCCATCGATACGCCGAGCCAGGGCATGGCGATGGCGCAGGCCCGCATTGCCGGGCTGTTCGGCATCGCGCCGGAGGGCATCCACATCCGAAGCCCGTTCCTCGGCGGCGGCTTCGGCTCGAAGGGGCTGATCTCTGGGCCGCAGATACTCGGCATCATGGCCGCCCGCCTCGTCGGCCGTCCTGTGAAGCTGGTGCTGCGGCGCGAGCAGATGTTCGGCCCCGTCGGGCACCGCGCGCCCACGAGGCAGACGCTGCGGATGGGGGCCGACGGCCAGGGCACGCTGACGGCGCTGAGCCATCACGCCAAGACCGCCTCCAGCACATTCGACGACTTCTTCGAGCCGGCGGCCAGCGCCTCGCACGCGCTGTATGCCAGCCCGGCGATCGTCACGTCGCACGAGGCTGTGCGGATCGACACGGGCACGCCGCAGTTCATGCGCGCGCCTGGCGAGGCGCCCGGCAGCGCCGCGCTGGAGAGCGCGGTTGACGAGATGGCCCTGGCCTGCGGCATGGACCCGCTCGCGTTCCGGCTGAAGAACTACGCCGACGTGGAGCCGATCTCCGGCAAGCCGTTCTCCTCCAAGGCGCTGCGAGAGTGCTACGAGCAGGGCGCCGAGCGGTTCGGCTGGGCCAAGCGCCCCCTGGCGCCGCGGCAGATGCGCGACGAAGCCGGGATGCTGGTCGGCTGGGGCATGGGCACGGCGGTGTTCCCGGCGCTGATGTTCCAGGGCCAGGCACGGGTGGCGCTGCGGCAGGACGGCACCGGGTTGGTGCAGACCGGCGCCCACGACATGGGCCAAGGCGCCTGGACCGCGTTGGCCCAGATCGCTGGCGACGCGCTGGGCCTGGACCTCGACCGCATGGAGTTCCAGTTCGGCACGTCAGACCTGCCGGATGCGGGGATCGCGGGCGGTTCGGCCCATACCGCGACCGTCGGCGCGGCTGTCCATAATGCTGGGGCCGACGTGATCGCCAAGCTCGCGGAC
>JBBSIT010000529.1:0-4036 GCA_038231995.1 Acetobacterales bacterium
ATACGTTGGCGTAGACTGATCAGACCGGGCCGTGAAATCTGCTTGCAGACGGGGCGGGCCATACGTTGGTATAACTTGTTGTCGCCCGTTAAGCGCGGTGGAAAGTAGGGTAGGAACTTTCTCGCCTCAGCAGTATGGTGCGGCGCAGGATAACAGTGAGGCCTGCGTGCAGCGACGAAGCCTGATTGCTGGAGCGGCGGCGGCGCCCCTCGTGGGTTGGGCGGCCTCCGCCGCAGCGCAGGACGGCGCAACGCCGTTCGACGCGCTCACCGTCCGTCATCTAGCGCAAAGCCTGGCCCAGGAGGCATACCGCGCGCCGGACCGCAAGCTGCCCGACCCGTTTGCCGACCTGACCTACGACCAGTATCGCGCCATCCGCTTCGACCCGGCGCAATCGCTGTGGCGCGGCAAGGGCCTGCCGTTTGAGGTGCAGTTCTTCCATCGCGGTTTCCTCTACGCCGACCGCGTGGACATCGCCGAGGTGGCCGAGGGCCGCACCGCGCCGGTGCGCTACCGGCCCGAGATGTTCGAGTTCGGGCCCCTTCCCCACCCCGCCGACCAGGACCTCGGCTTTGCCGGCTTCCGCATCCACGCGCCGCTGAACCGTCCGGACCACTTCGACGAGGTCGCGGTGTTCCTCGGCGCCAGCTACTTCCGCGCGGTCGCAAAGGGCCAAACCTACGGGCTGTCCGCCCGCGGACTGTCGGTCCGCACCGCCGACCCAGCCGGCGAGGAGTTCCCTGCCTTCAAGGCGTTCTGGCTGGAGCGCCCGCAGCCCGGCGTCAACACGGTCGTCGTGCACGCGTTGCTGGACGGGCCGAGTAGCGCCGCGGCTCTGCGCTTCACCATCCGGCCCGGCGCCGAGACGGTGTTCGACACCGAGCTCACGCTCTATCCGCGCGTGGACATCGCCCAGCCCGGCATCGCCACCATGACCAGCATGTACTACTTTGACGCGGCCGACCGGGGCGGTGTGGACGACTACCGCCGCGCCGTGCACGACAGCGACGGGCTGATGATGCTCACCGGCCGCGGCGAGGAGCTGTGGCGGCCGCTCGCGAACCCGGCGGCGCTGCAGATCAGCTCATTCCTGGACGCCGGGCCGCGCGGCTTCGGGCTGATGCAGCGCAAGCGGGAGTTCCGCGCCTTCGAGGACCTCAAAGCCCATTACGAGCGTCGCCCGAGCCTGTGGATCGAGCCGATCGGCGACTGGGGCGAGGGCGCGGTCACGCTCGTCGAGATCCCGACCCGGGGCGAGGTGCACGACAACATCGTCGCATTCTGGCGCCCGCGGCAGCCACTCCGCGCCAAGGGCGAGCACAACTTCACCTACCGGATGCGCTGGGGCGCCGAGGCGCCCTATCGCAGCGAGCTCGCCCGCGTGGTGGACAGCCGGGCCGGCGCCGGATCAGCACCGGGCCAGCGGCTGTTCGTGCTGGACGCGGTGGGCGAGCGGCTGCGCGCGCTGCCGCCAGACACGAAGCTGCGTGTGGAGGCCAGCGCGCACCAGGGGCGCATCCTCAACCCGGTCGCACAAATCAACCCGGAGCAGGGCGGCTGGCGCATGAGCTTCGAGCTGGCGCCGGAGGACGCGAAGCTGGTCGAGCTGCGCGCGACCTTAATGAACGGCGATGCTCCGGTGTCCGAGACGTGGGTCTACCGTTGGACAGCGTAGCCGCCGGCACGGTGGCGCAGGAGGCTGCCATCCGCGCCCTGCCCGACGAGGCGCCGCTCGACATGCCCGTACAGTCCCTGCGCGCGGCGACGGAACGGACAGGGCGGCCCGTGTCGTCCCCGCGCGGGATGTTCTGGCGCCGGCTGCTGGTCATCGGCGGCGCGGTGACGCTCACCGCCGCCGGCGCGAACGAGATGTACCTGGTGCTCGGCGTCAACGGGCTGACGCCGCTCGCGGCTTTGATCCTCGCCCTGTTCGTGGTGCTGTTCGCTTGGATCGCGCTGGCGCTCGTCAGCGCACTGTGCGGCTTCGTCTCAATGCTCCGCGGCGGCGGTCGGCGGCTCGACCCGGCGGGCTCACCCCTGCCCGCGCTCAACATGCGCACCGCGCTGCTGATGCCGACCTACAACGAGCAGCCCGCCCGCGTCGTGGCAGCGCTCCAGGTCATCCATGAGGATTTGGACCGCCTCGGCGCGCTGGACCATTTCGACCTGTTCATCCTGAGCGACACGACCGACCCGGACGTCTGGATCGCCGAGGAGGCAGCGTTCCTCGCCCTGCGCGAGCGGACCGGCGGGCATGGCCGTATCTTCTATCGCCGGCGGCCGCACAACCACGAGCGCAAGGCCGGCAACATCGCCGATTGGGTGCGGCGCTTCGGCGGCGCCTACGATGGCATGCTGATCCTAGACGCCGACAGCGTGATGACCGGCGAGTGCATCCTCCGCCTCGCCGGCGCGCTGGAGCGCAACTCCGATGTGGGCCTCGTGCAGACCCTGCCCGTCGTCGTCGGCGGGCAGACCCTGTTCGCGCGGATGCAGCAATTCGCTGGCCGCGCGTACGGCCCGCTGATCGCGCACGGCATCGCCTGGTGGCACGGGGCGGAGGGCAACTACTGGGGCCACAACGCGGTGATCCGCACCCGCGCCTTTGCCGAGGCGGCCGGGCTGCCCACCCTTCGCGGGCGCAAGCCGTTCGGCGGGCACGTGATGAGCCACGACTTCGTGGAGGCCGCGCTGCTACGGCGCGCGGGCTGGGCCGTGCACATGATGCCGGCGCTCCGCGGGAGCTACGAGGAGGGCCCGCCGTCGCTGGCCGACCTCGCCGTGCGCGACCGGCGCTGGTGCCAGGGCAACCTGCAGCACATCGCCGTGCTGCCGGCCCGCGGGCTGCATTGGGTCAGCAGGCTGCACCTGCTCATGGGCATCGGCTCCTACATCACCGCGCCGCTCTGGCTGCTCTTCCTGGTCGCGGGCATCCTGCTATCGCTGCAGGCGCGCTTCGTGCTGCCGAACTACTTCCCGGCCGGGCCGTCGCTGTTCCCGCAATGGCCGGTGGTCGACCCGGTGCGGTCCATGTGGGTGTTTATCGGCACCATGGGCGTGCTGCTCGGCCCGAAGCTGCTCGCCACGGTGGCGCTGCTATTGGACCGGGCGGAGCGCCGGGGCGGCGGCGGTGGCCTGGGCGTGGTGGCGAGCCTGCTCGTCGAGACGCTGATCGCCGGGCTGATCGCGCCGGTGGCGATGCTGACGCAGTCCGCGGCCGTGGTGTCGATCCTGGCCGGGCGCGATGGCGGCTGGCAGGCGCAGCGGCGCGACGACGGCAGCGTGCCGTTCGGCGAGGTCGTGCGCGCCTACATGCCGCATACCCTAATCGGCCTGGCGCTCGGGGCGGCGTCCTATCTCGTGTCGGCCGCGCTGCTGCTGTGGATGCTGCCGGTCGTCGCGGGCCTCGCACTCGCCATCCCGCTGGCCGCGTTGACCGCCCGCGCTGATGCTGGCCGCACGGTGCGCCGCGCCGGACTGCTGCGCACGCCGGAGGAAACCGCACCGCCGGGAGTGCTGGAACGCGCGGCCTCGCTGTACCGCACGCTGCGCGACCCGGCGCCACAGGATGCGTTCGCCCGCCTGCGCGGCGATCCCGTTCTGCTCGGGGCGCATCTCGCCATGCTGCCGTCCCCGCGGCGTGCCGGCGACCCGTTCGACCCGGCACTGCTGCTGGGCCTGGCGAAGCTGGATGAAGGCGCCCTCGCCGCGCTCACTCGGGCGGAGAAGGCGGCCGTCCTGGGCAATGCCGAGGGCGTCCGACGCGCGCTGGCGCTGGTCTGAGGCAGCGCCACTTCCTTTCGGAGAACCTTGCCGTGGTCAATTCCAGGGGCCCCTGCACGGTTTGTTCAAACCTGCACGGTAAGCAAAATGCTCAATCTCCTCAGAGGCATGCACAAATGTCCGAATACGTGACACCCACGTCACGGCCCGGATCATAGCCCAGATATGCTCCATAGCCAGTTTCGTAATCAACATCCAGCAACATCCCGCTCCGGATGATTATGGAGCAGACGGACATGCAGCCGCACAGGCG
>JBBSIT010000530.1:0-4030 GCA_038231995.1 Acetobacterales bacterium
CGCCCCCGCCGGCAGGGTCAGAGGGCCTCACGACGGGGCGGCTCCGGGGAACAGACACCCTGGCGGGAGGGTGGACTGTCTGGCTTGCTTGCGTCAGGGGCCGTCATGGCGAAGCCACGGAGACGCGCGCTTGCGTGGCTCCGTCGCCGCGTCTTCGCGGCGATAGGACCCGGCCCCCGCGGCTTCGCGGGGGAGACGCCCACATGCTCCGGGCGGGGCGGCCTCAATGGAACCGGGCAGGCAAGAGGGGCAGCCGGGGGTGGAGCGCGACAGGCCCGGGCAAGATGCGTGGCACTCCGTCCAGCAGCTGATCACAGCGCGACCGCATCGGCATGCGGCCTGGGACGAGCGGCTGGCTTCCCTGCCGTGCCGGCCGCCGTTACGGTATGTTGATGCACGTTCAGGACTTCATCGCCAAGTGGCGGGCCAACACGCGCGCCGAGCGGGCGGCGTGCCAGGAGCATTTCATCGACCTGTGCGGGGTGCTGGGCGAGCCGACGCCCAACACCGACCCCACCGGCGCGGCGTACGCCTTCGAGAAGGGCACCACCAAGGCCAGCGGCGGCGATGGCTGGGCGGACGTGTGGCGCCGCGGCTGCTTCGCCTGGGAGTACAAGGGCAAGCACAAGGACCTGGACGGCGCCCACCGCCAGCTCCTGCAATACGCCGGCGCGCTGGAGAACCCGCCGCTGCTCGTGGTGTCGGACATCGAGCGCATCACGATCCGTACCAACTGGACCAACACCGTCTCCGAGCGGCACGAGCTGCTGCTGCCCGAGCTGACCGACCCGGCGCGGCTCGCCCTGCTCAGGTCCGTGTTCTCCGACCCCGACCGGCTGCGCCCTGGCAAGACGCGCGAGATGCTGACCGGGCAGGCGGCGGGGGAATTCGCCGAGCTGGCCGGGCGGTTGCGCGCCCGCGGGCACGACGCCCTGGAGGTGGCGCACTTCATCAACCGGCTGGTGTTCTGCCTGTTCGCGGACGACGTGGGCCTGCTGCCGGCCGGGCTGTTCGAGCGGATGCTGACGGCGAGCCGCAAGGACGCGTCGCGCTTCCAGGGCTACGCGCGTCGCCTGTTCGCCGCCATGGCCGAGCGCGGCGGCGAGGTGGATTTCACGCCGATTGCCTGGTTCAACGGCGGCCTGTTCGACACCGACGCCGCCCTGCCGCTCGACGCGGCGGACGTGGCGCTGGTGCAGCGCGCGGCGGCGCTGGACTGGGCGGAGGTGGACCCCTCGCTGCTCGGCACGCTGTTCGAGCGCGGGCTGGACCCGGACAAGCGGAGCCAGCTCGGGGCGCACTACACCGACCGCGCCAAGATCGAGCTGCTGATCGACCCGGTTATCCGCCGTCCCCTGCAGGCCGAGTGGGACGCCGCGCGCGCGGGCATCGAGGCTGCGCTGGGCAAGGCCGCCGCCGCACAGAAGCCCGCGGCCGCGACGAAGGCGAGCCGCGAGGCGTCGGGTCTGCTGCGCGCGTACCTGGACCGGCTGCGGGCGTATCGCGTGCTGGACCCGGCCTGCGGCTCCGGCAATTTTCTCTACCTGTCCCTGTTGGCGCTCAAGGACCTGGAGCACCGGGTCATGGTGGAGGCGGAGGCAATGGGCCTGCAGCGCGAGTTCCCGCAGGTAGGGCCGGAGGCGGTGCTGGGCATAGAGCTGAACCCGTATGCGGCCGAGCTAGCGCGGGTATCGGTGTGGATCGGGCACATCCAACGGGCGCGCCGGCATGGTTTCGCCGCCCCGTCCGATCCGGTGCTGCGCACGCTGGATACGATCGAGTGCCGGGACGCCGTTCTTGCCGAGGACGGCTCACCGGCGCCCTGGCCGGCGGCGGACGCGATCGTGGGCAACCCACCGTTCCTGGGCGGCAAGCGGCTGCGAAGCGTGCTGGGCGACGCCTACTGCGACCGGCTGTTCGCGGCCTACGCCGGGCGCGTACCGGCCGAGGCCGACCTCGTCTGCTACTGGTTCGCCCGCGCCCAGGAAGAGATCGCGGCCGGGCGGGTGATCCACGCAGGCCTGGTCGCCACCAACTCGATCCGCGGCGGCGTCAACCGTCGCGTGCTGGACGTGATCGCGCGGGAAGGGCTGATCTACGAGGCCTGGGCGGACGAGGCCTGGACGCTGGACGGAGCAGCCGTGCGCGTGTCGCTGGTGTGCTTCGCGGCCAAGACGCCCGGTGCCGTACGACTGGACGGGGCGATCGTGTCCGCCATCCATTCAGACCTGACGGCCGGGAGCGCGAACCTGACCACGGCCCGGCGCGTGCTGGAGAACGCCGGCGTGGCCTTCATGGGCGACACGAAGGGCGGCGCATTCGATGTGCCGGGTGACCTGGCGCGGCGTTGGCTGGCGCTGCCCAGCAACGCCAACGGGCGGCCCAATGCGGACGTGCTGCGCCCGTGGGCGAACGGCATGGACGTGACCCGGCGGCCGTCCGATACCTGGATCATCGATTTCGGCACGGCCATGAGCGAGGCGGAGGCGGCCTTCTACGCTGCACCGTTCGCGCGATTGGCAGAGCACGTGCGCGAACAGGCCAAGGCGAGACGGCCCGCGTACACACGGACTTGGTGGCGGCACACCCGTCCCCGGCCGGAGATGAACGCTACACTCGCCAAGCTGCCCCGGTTCATCGTGACGCCGACGGTCGCCAAGCATCGCCTGTTCGCCTGGATGCGCTTTCCAACACTGCCCGACCATCAGCTCATCGCGGTCGCGCGCGATGATGATACGACGTTCGGCATCCTGCACAGCCGTTTCCACGAGCTATGGGCATTGGGCCAGGGGACGTGGATGGGTGTCGGCAATGATCCCCGCTACACCCCCAGCACCACCTTCGAGACCTTCCCCTTCCCAGACGGCCTGACCCCAAACCGGCCCGCCGCGTCCTACGCCGACGAGCCCGGAGCCGCCGCCATCGCAACCGCCGCCCGCGCGCTGGTCGAGGCGCGGGATCACTGGCTGAGCCCGCCCGAACTGGTGGAGCGCGTGCCCGAGGTGGCGCTGGGCTTCCCCGACCGCCTGCTGCCCCGGAACGACAGTGCCGCCGTCACGCTCCGCGGCCGGACGCTGACCAATCTCTATAACCAACGCGGCACGCCGCACGGCGCTTGGCTGGACAACCTGCACCGTGCTCTGGACGAAGCGGCCGCCGTCGCCTACGGCTGGCCGGCGGACCTGGACGACGCCGAGGTGCTGTCTCGGCTGCTGGCGCTGAATCACGCAAGATCGGGACCGCCTGTAAAATGACCGGCGTCGTCGTAGCTCAGGCATAGCCGCCCGGCATCGTCGACATCCGCCGCATCATGCCAGGACCCCGTTCGTCACCATCTGGTGGCGAGTGCGGGATGCCGAGCGCGTCGCGCGGCCCCACTCTCCCGGACACCGGACAATTTGGCGGCCCGCATCACGAGCGGCCGGACGAGGGCAACACGGGAGGAGACCGCAAGATGCCATGGACCCGTCTCGATCCGGCCCAGGTCGCGCGGCACCTGCGCGCGGACCATGACCCGGCGCTGCAAGCGGGCGAGGCGCTGGCCGAGCAGGCGCTCGGGCACGTGCGTGCGGCGCTGCTGAGCGGAGAGTACGTGGCGGTGCAGGACGAGGCGGGGCACACCTTCATCGGCACGGAGGCGGAGGCGGTCGAGCACATGCTGGACCGTGCCGGCGCCTAGTGGCGGCAGCTGGGCCAAGATCTCCGGCACGGAACCGCTTCAGACAGAAATGCAAGCAATATCAAGTTTTTAGCTTGCATTCGGGCGTGGTACGGCGCAGAATCCGACTCGAATCGAGGAGACCGGCGATGCACATCGAGTTGCTGCCTGGGTTGGGGAACGTGATCCGCTTCCCCGTGGACCGGCGCGCCCGGCCGACGCTGGACCTGCTGCGCGAGATCGCGCCAGACCTGCGAGAGGTGCTGCTGGTGGCCGACAGCTTCGGGCTGGAGGAGCCGGTGCACGGCCTGCGCCACGCAGTGGACGCGCGGACCGCCGAGCACATCGCGGACGAGGCGCCTCTTGAGCCCG
>JBBSIT010000531.1:0-4023 GCA_038231995.1 Acetobacterales bacterium
CCGGCGGCGGCCGCTATGGCTCAGCGGCGGCGTGCCGGGCGGATCACCGGCAGGACCTGGACCGGACCGGCTCGCCGCTGGGTGCGTAGATGGCGGAGTTCCCGCTGTGCTCGCGCACCTCGACCTCGTCCAGCCAGACGCATCCTTCCGTCTCCTCACTGACGAAGCGGGCGATGTGATCGAAGGCGTGCCGCGCGGTCGCCTCGCATCCCACGGCGGGCAGGACGCGCAGGTTCGCCAGGCCGCGGTCCGCCAGGCGCTGGAACTCGGGCAGCTCCGGGTCGTCCGCCGCGACGAGCAGCGTGTGGTCGAACATCTCGTGCAGCCAGGCCTTGACCGGCTTCAGCCCGCCGAAATCCAGGCACCAGTTGCGCTCATCCAGCTCGCTGCTGGCGAAGGTCAGGCGGAAGGAGAGCGCGTAGCCGTGCAGCAGGCGGCAATGCGAGTGCGTCGCCCGCCACTGCCGAAAGCAGCAGGACAGGCCCTCCTCATGCCCGTAGGTCTTGGTCGAGCGCCAGATGATGGGAGCGGCAACCCGCAGCAGCAGGGTGTCCATGATCAACCCGGCCCCCGCTCGAGGCCGATGCACTCCTGCAGGAACCCCGCCTTGAGGCTCGGGTCCTCCGCGAGCACGCCCCAGTAGGCGGTGCTGACCATGCGGCCGCGATGGCTGGCGCGCACGCCGCGCTGCGTCTTGCACATGTGCACGGCGCTGATCCGCACGGCAAGGCCGCGCGGCGCCGTCTTCGCCACGAGGTAGTCGCCGACCTGCTTCACCAGCTCCTCCTGGATCTGCAGCCGGGAGGCGAAGTGGTTCACCACCCGGTCGTATTTCGACAACCCGATGATCTTGCCGTCGCGCTCGGGCAGGATGCCGACGAAGGCCTCCCCGTAGAACGGCATCAGGTGGTGCGCGCAGGTCGAGCGGACCTCGATCGGGCCGGTGACGATGAGCTGGTCGAACCCATGCGCGTTGTCGAACTCGGTGATCTCCGGCGGCTCGCTGTAGCGGCCGTGCATGATCTCCTCGACGAACATCTTGGCGACCCGGCGCGGCGTATCCCGGGTGTTGTGGTCGTTGCGGTAATCGACCTGCAGGATATCGAACAGCTCCTCGAGCTTGGAGGCAGCCGCGCCGATCATGGCGGTCCGCTCAGCCGGATCGAGGGCGCCGTTCACTCCCTCGTTCGCGAGGCGAGGCGGGCGAAGGCGGTGGATGCTGACGCTCACGTCGCGATCTCCGATGCGGCTCCGAGCGCGGCCAGTCCGCGCCTTTGAACTGGAGGTTGAATATCAAACGGTAACGCTTCGTAAATTTATTGTCGAGACAGAAATGGCGGCTCGCGCTCATTGCGTTAACGGTTGAGTCATCGGGGGCGGAGAGAATGGGCTTCCACCACCTGGCAGGACGGCTCAATGGCCCATTCCATCACCCGCCGCGCGCTCGGCGCCCTCGCCCTGAGTGCTGCGGCATCGCCCATCGTGCGCGCCGCCAGCCCGCTGCCCTTGCCCCCGCTGCCCTCGCCATCGGGCAAGCCGATCCTGACCGTGTCCGGCCGGATCGGATTGTCCAACGGGGACGGCGTTGCCGCGTTCGACCGCGCCATGCTGGAGGAGCTGGGCACCGAAGGGTTCGAGACGACGACGCCCTGGTACAACGGGCCGGTGCGGTTCGACGGCGTGCCGATGCAGCGGCTCATGCAGGCTGTCGGCGCGGCCGGGGAGAACGTGACGGCGGTCGCGCTCAACGACTACACGACCGACCTCCCGATCGCCGACTTCGAACGCTACGGCGTGCTCCTGGCGATGAAGCGGGACGGCAGCTACATGCCGGTGCGCGACAAGGGGCCGCTGTTCATCGTCTATCCCTACGACAGCAAGCCCGAGCTGAAGGCGCAGCAGTTCTACAGCCGCTCCGCCTGGCAGGTGGCGAAACTCGTCGTGAAATGAGTTCGGCACGCTTGCCACGGAACCGGGACTCCCGCCTGGCCAAGCTGAGCCTGCTCGGTATGGTGCTGGTCCTGGCGGTCGCCGCTGCCTACACGTCGTTCCTGATCGTGCAGCGGCAGCAGGCGCTGCGCGAGCTTTCCCGCTACAACATCACCTGGCTCGTCAGCCAGGCGGCGCTGGAGGTCTCGCGGCTGCAAGGCGCCACGGCCGCCGCCCTGGTGCCCGGCAGCGGGGTGGACGAGGACGACGTCCAGCTCTGGCTCGATATCGTCGCGAACCGCGTGCTGCTGTTCAGGAGCGGCGAGGTCGCTGAGTTCATCGCGACCTCGCCCGAACTCGGCGCGATCGTGGCCAGCTTCCGCGAGACCGCACGCGCCGGGCAAGCGGTCATGGACGAGTCGGCCTCGCCGGAGCGGCTGCGCCGCCTGCTCGCGCTCGCCGGGTCGCTGAACGCGCCGATGGCGCGCCTCGCGGCCGCGGCGAACACCCATGGCGGCCTGCTCGTCGCGCAGGACCAGCAGCAGCTCAGCAACCTGCACTGGCTGTTCGCGGCGATCCTGGGGGCGCTCACGTTGAGCGCGTTCGGCCTGATCGGCGCGCTCACCCGGCACAACCGCCTGCTCGCCCAGGCATGGGAGCGGGTCGAGCAGCAGAACCAGGTCCTGGAACGGCGCGACCACGAGCTGCTCTCGCAGAACGCCCGGATCTCGTTCATGGCGCACCATGACGCCCTGACCGGCCTGCCGAACCGGCTGCTGTTCCACGAGCGGCTGGAGGAGGCGCTGGAGCAGCAGCGGCGGCGGGGCGACGGGCTCGCCCTGCTCTGCCTCGACCTCGACCACTTCAAGCAGGTGAACGACACGCTCGGGCACCCGGCCGGGGACACGTTGCTGAAGGCGGTGGCGGAGCGGCTGCGCGAATGCGTGCGCGAAGGCGATGTGGTGGCGCGGCTGGGCGGCGACGAGTTCGCCGTCCTGCAGTGCGGCGCCAACCAGCCCGAGCACGCCCGGGAGCTGGCGCAGCGGATCGTGGGCGCGCTCGGCGCCCTCTATGATCTCGACGGGCATCGCGCCGTCGTGGGCGCGAGCGTGGGCATCGCGATCGCCACCCCCGACCTCTCCTCGGCCGACATGCTGCTGATGAGCGCGGACATGGCGCTCTATCAGGCCAAGGCGAACGGGCGCGGCACCTACTTCTTCTTCGAAGCCATCATGAACGAGCAGATACAAGCGCGGCGGGCGATCGAGCTCGACTTGCGCGAGGCGCTCGGGCGGGGTGAGTTCGAGGTGTTCTACCAGCCGCTGTTCCACCTGCAGGCCCAGCGCGCCAGCGGCTTCGAGGCGCTGCTGCGGTGGCGCCACCCGGAACGGGGCCTGGTCTCCCCGGCGCAGTTCATCCCCCTCGCCGAGGAGCTCGGCCTCATCGTGCCGATCGGCGAGTGGGTGATGGCCCAGGCCTGCGCGGACGCGGTGACCTGGCCCGAGGACGTCAAGGTCGCGGTCAACCTCTCGCCGGTGCAGTTCCACAGCCTCGGGCTCGTGGAGGCGGTGCGGCGGGCGCTGGATGGCTCCGGCCTGCCGGCGCACAGGCTGGAGCTGGAGATCACGGAGTCGGCGCTGCTGCAGGACAGCGAGGCGGTGCTGGCAACCCTGCACGAGCTGCGCGCCCTCGGGTTGCGTACGGCGCTCGACGATTTCGGGACCGGCTACTCCTCGCTCAGCTATCTCCGCAGCTTCCCGTTCGACAAGCTCAAGATCGACCAATCCTTCGTCCGCGAGATGGCCCATCGCCCGGACTGCCGGGCGATCGTCACCTCCGTCCTCGGCCTCGCGCGCGAGCTGGGCATGGCCACGACCGCGGAGGGAGTGGAGACGGAGGAACAGCTCGAGCAGTTGCGCAAGGCCGGCTGCACGGAGGTGCAGGGCTTCCTGTTCGATCGCCCGCGTCCCGTGGCGGACATCCAGCGCTGGTTCCTGCCCGGGACGGACTGGATGAGGGCGGCCTAATACCGACGGCCCTGTCGAACGGCCGCTCTTGGCGGGAGCCGACGCCGAGCCCCCGTCACTTGCCGCG
>JBBSIT010000532.1:0-4016 GCA_038231995.1 Acetobacterales bacterium
CTCCACCACGTCCATCGCGCCCATCTCCAGCCCGGCGCGCGCCAGCGCTTTCCGCGTCGCCGGCACCGGGCCGATGCCCATGATATCGGGCTCGCAGCCCGCAACCGCCATGGACTGGATGCGCGCCAGCACGGGAAGCCCGTGTTTCTCGGCGTAGTCCGCGCTCGCGACCAGCACGGCCGACGCGCCGTCGGTCAGCGGCGAGCTGGTGCCGGCCGTCACGGTCCCTGTGGCGAGAAAGGCGGGCTTGAGGCTGGCCAGGCCCTTCGGCGTGGTGTCGGCGCGGATGCAGCCGTCCTGGTCCACTACGCCCGCCTTGGTCTGGATGGGGACGATCTCGTCGGCGAACCGGTCCCCGGCCTGCGCGCTCGCGGCGCGCTGCTGGCTGGTGGCGGCGAACGCCTCCTGCGAGGCGCGGTCGATCTGGTAGCGCTGCGCCAGGTTCTCCGCCGTCATGCCCATGTTCATGTAGCTCTCGGGCTTGTCCTTGCTGAGCTTGGGGTTCAGCACCGGGTTGAAGCCGAGCATCGGCACCCGGCTCATGCTCTCCACCCCGCCGCAGACGAACAGCTCGCCGGCGCCGGCGGCGATCGCGCCGGCGGCCATGTGGATCGCGCTCATGGAGCTGCCGCACCAACGGTTGACCTGGGCGCCGGCCGCCGTGATCGGCAGGTCCGCGAGGAAGCCGACGACCCGGCCGATGTTGAAGCCCTGCTCGCCCTCGGGGAAGGCGCAGCCGATGATGATGTCCTCGATGTCCTCGGGCTTGGCGCCGGTGCGCTCGATCAGCGCGCGGACCACCTGGGCCATCAAGTCATCCGGCCGCACGCGCGCGAGCGCGCCCTTGCCGGCAGGGGTGAACGGGGAGCGGGCGTAACCCGCGATCACGGCTTGGGTCATGCGTCGGCGTTCCTTTGAGTGATGCGGGGTTCCCGCTTGGCCCCTTGCTGGTAAGCGAGGATCTCGCCCTCCATGTCGCGCAGCTCGGCCAGGGTGATGGTGATGTCGGCGAGCTGCTACTCCAGGTCGGCGATGCGGCTGCGGGTCCGCTCCAGGGTCATGGCCATCTGGCGGTGCTTGCTGCGGTCGGCGTCGTACAGGTCGAGGAACTGGCGGATATCGGCGAGCGAGAAGCCGAGTCGCTTGCCGCGCAGGATGAGCTGCAGCCGCGCCCGGTCCCGCTTGGTGTACACCCGCGTCGTGCCGGCGCGCGTCGGCGCGAGCAGGCCCTGGTCCTCGTAGAAGCGGATGGCGCGCGGCGACAGGGCGAAGGCCGTGGCCAACTCGCCGATGGTGAAGAGATCCTGCTCGCGGTCCGGCCCGTCCACTCTCGCACCCGTCAGTGATGTGACGTATACGTTAGGTGCTGCGCGCCCGCTGTCAAGCCAGCCGGGCGGCCTGCTTCGCCTCCCGCTTGGCCCGCTCCTCCGCGACGAGTTCCTTCTTGGACAGCTTGCCGATCAGGGTGCGCGGCAGCGTCTCGCGGAACTCGACCTGCTTGGGCATCTCGATGGGCGAGAAGTGGCCGCGGAGGAACAAGGTGAGTTCCTCCTCCGTCAGCGTCGCGTCGGGCTTCAGGGCGATGAAGGCCTTGACCGTCTCGCCCCGGTAGTCGTCCGGCACGCCGATCACGGTGCATTCCGCCACCGCGGGGTGCCGGTACACGGCGTCCTCGACGATGCGGGGATACACGTTGAAGCCGCCGGCGAGGATCAGGTCCTTGATGCGGTCCACGATGTAGAAGTAGCCCTGCTCGTCCATGACGGCGATGTCGGCGGTGCGGAAGAAGCCGTCCGGCGTGGTGGCGGCCGCGGTCTCCTCGGGGTGGCGCCAGTAGCCCAGCATGACCTGGGGGCCGCGGATGCACAGCTCGCCGCGCTCGCCCATGGGGACGCGGCGCATCGGGTCCGCCGGGTCGCGCAGCTCGACCTCGGTGCCCGGCATCGGCACGCCGATCGAGCCGGCCTTGTTCAGCCCGCCCGGCGGGTTGCACACCGCGCAGGGGCTGGTCTCGCTCAGCCCGTAGCCCTCCACCACGACGCAGCCGGTCCGCGCCTCGAACCGCGCCTTGACCTCTGGAGGGAGGGGGGCGCCGCCGCTGATGCAGAAGCGGATGCTGGTCAGGTCCGCGCGGCCCTTGAACCCGGCGATGGCGTTGAACATGGTCGGCACGCCGGGCATGAAGGTGGGCCGGCGGCGGGCGATGAGGGCGACGGCCTGGGCCAGCTCGAACCGGGGCAGCATGATGATCTCGGCGCCGACATGCACCGAGAACAGCAGCACGGTCGTCATGGCGAACACGTGGAAGAACGGCAGCGCCGCCAGCATCCGCTCCTCGCCCGGGCGCGTGTCCTTGAACCAGAGCGCGCCCTGGACCGTGTTGGCGTACAGGTTGGCGTGGCTGAGCATCGCTCCCTTCGGCACGCCCGACGTGCCGCCGGTGTATTGCAGCACCGCGACGTCCCGGTGCGGGTCCAGCTCGACGGGCGCGGGCGGGGCGCCGGGCGCCATGAGGTCCGCGAGCCAGGTATGCGCGGCGTCGCGCGGCGGGACGGCGCGGTTGGCGCGCTTGAGCACCCGGAACAGCACGCGCTTGCTGGCCGGCAGCATGTCTGCGAATGGGCACATGATGAGGCGCGGCACCACGCCGCGCTGCAGCAGCGCCGCCGCCTTCGGGTAGGTGGCGGCGAGATCGAGCGTCGCCAGGGCGGCGAGGCCCGCGTCCCGCGCCTGCGCCTCCAGCTCGCGCTCGGTGTAGAGCGGGTTGAAGTTCACGACGGTCATGCCGGCGCGCAGCGCGCCGAAGAACAGCAGCGGATAGGCCGGGCAGTTCGGCAGGAGCAGCCCGATGCGGTCGCCGCGGCCGTAGCCGAGGCGCTGCAGCCCGGCGGCGATGCGCTCCGCCGCCGCCGCCGCCTCCGCCCAGGTGGTGCACCGCCCGAGGAAGTCGAACGCGGGCCGGGGGCCGAACCGCGCGCCGGCCTGCTCCATCAGGCTGTGCAGGGGTGCGAATGGAATGGGGGCGTGCCAGTCCACCCCGGCCGGGTAGTGGTCCAGCCAGGGGCGGGGCCCTACTTCTTGCGCCGAGCTGCTCACAGCGCTAGAAAGCCGTGCGGGTGCCGAGCGAGATGATGTCCACGCTGTTGCTGAAGCGCCCTGTCAGCACGTCCCCGGTCGGCGAGGTCTCGCCGATCCGGCTGTCCTTGACGAACAGGTGGGCGTAGCCGGCATCCACTGTCACGCCGGGCAGCACGGTGTAGCTGGCGCCGACGGCCAGCCAGGTCCGGCTCTCGTCCGGCACGCGGGCGGTGCGGTAGGCGTTGGACACCGGCGACTTGTCGGAGGCCGTGCCGACCCGCAGCGTGAGCGCCTCGTTCCATTTGTAGCTGGCGCCGAGCGAGACGAAGTAGCTGTTGTCGTAGTGTTGCGGCGTGGAGTTCAGCAGCGTGCCGTCATCGCGGAACGCGTTGAGCGTCTTGAACTGGGACCAGTTGGTCCAGTTCACGTCGGCGTACACCGTCACGCGCGGGCCGAAGCCTTGGGTGACGCTGACGCCGGCCGTGTCGGGCAGCACGAGCTTCGCGTTGCCGCCCGAGTTGCGGAAGCGCGAGTTGAGCGACAGCGGCGCGGGCACGACGTAATCCGCGGTGCCCTCGAAATTCTGCTGGATGCGGGAGCGGTAGGTCAGGCCGATGTTGGTCGCGGGACCGGGCTTCAGCAGCGCGCCGAAATTGTAGCCGAACGCCCAGTCGTCCCCGCGCAGGCGGAACAGGCCGTCCGGCAGGGCGACCGGCCTGCCGAGGATGCTGGCGGCCACGGTCGAGGAGTTGATGCCGCTCGCGAACTCCGCGCGGGCATACTGCGCGGAGACGCCGGCGCCGAGCGAGAGCCAGGGCGTGACCTGGTAGGCGATGGAGGGGTTGATGTTCAGCGTCTTCAGGTCGGTCTTGTCGGCCTGGTCGCGTCCGACGAAGCCGGGGCCGTAATAGGTGGCCAGGCCGAACGGCGAGGTCAGC
>JBBSIT010000533.1:0-4003 GCA_038231995.1 Acetobacterales bacterium
AGCATCTGGACCGCCTCGTTGAGGCCGTAGAGCAGGTTCGTGGCGGGCGTGTAGGGGAAATAGCCAGTCTGGTTGGCCGCGAGCATCGGCTGCCAGTCCCAGTACGACCGGGGGAGCTTAGCCGCTTCCGCCGCTTGCAGCGCCTTGGCGCTGACGGCATTGAAGCTCAGGCCCGGCGGCAGCATCAGGCCCTTCTGCGACCCCGCGATCGTGACGTCCACACCCCACTCGTCGTGGCGGTAATCCATGCTGGCGAGCGAAGAGATCGTATCCACCATCAGCAGCGCCGGATGGCCGGCCGCATCCATGGCCCGGCGGACCTCGTCGATCCGGCTGGTGCATCCCGTGCTCGTCTCGTTGTGCACGACGCAGACTGCCTTGATCGCGTGCGCCCGATCCTCTTGCAGCGCGGCCGCGATGCCCTCGACATCCGCGCCGCGCCGCCAGTCGGTCTCGATGATGACGGGGTCGAGCCCGAGGCGCTCGGCCATCTCGCGCCACAGGGTGGCGAACCAGCCGGTGCGGCACATGAGCACGCGGTCGCCCGGGCTCAGCGTGTTGACCAGCGCCGCTTCCCACGCCCCGGTCCCGGACGCCGGATAGATGATCACCGGCTGGCTGCTCTGAAAGATCAGCCTAAGCCGTTCCAGCAGCTCGCCGCCCATCCGGCCGAAGTCCGGCCCCCGATGGTCCATGGTGGGATGGTCGATCGCGCGCAGCACACGGTTCGGCACGTTGGTCGGCCCGGGTATCTGCAGGAAATGCTGCCCGGGAGCCGGGTTGGTCTGGAAATATGCCATAGCCGGACTCTGGCCCCGGCTCGGCGCGGACGCAAATGAGAACGCCTTGTCGAAACGAGATGCATTATTGATCCGACACGCGGCGCCGGCTCGCTTATCTCTACGCCCATGAATGCACGGACACAGGCGCCCCTGGGCGATACCATGCTGGCAGCGCGGCTCCGGCGCGAGATCGAGGGCGAGGTGCTGTTCGGCCGCGCCGACCGGGGGCGTTACGCGACAGACGCGTCGATCTACCAGATCGAGCCGGTCGGCGTCGTGGCGCCGCGCACGACGCGGGATGTGGCCGCCGCCATCGCGATCTGCCGGGAGCACGGCGTCCCGGTGCTGGCGCGCGGCGGCGGCACGAGCCAATGCGGCCAAACCGTCAACCGCGCCCTCGTGCTCGATTGCAGCAAGCACCTGCGAAACCTGCTGTCAGTCGATCCGCAGGCTCGCACCGCGCTGATGCAGCCCGGCCTCGTGCTGGGGCACCTGAACGCTGCCCTGAAGCCGCACGGTCTCTTCTTCGCACCCGATCCATCGACCCATAGCCGCTGCACGATCGGCGGCATGGCGGGCAACAACTCGTGCGGTTCGAAGAGCATCCGCTACGGCTTGATGGCCGACAACGTGGCCGCGATCGACGCCATCCTGGCGGACGGCACGGAGGCCCGATTCGGCCAGCTTCCCGACAATCTCGGCGGCGACATGCCGGCCGGCGTCGCGGACCTCGTTCAGCGCCTGCGCGCCCTGGGCGCCTCGGAGGCCGAGGAGATCGCCTCCCGCTTCCCGAAGCAGTTGCGCCGGGTCGGCGGCTACAACATCGAGGCGCTCACGCCGGAGGCGCGCCGCGCCGGGCGGGACAATCTGGCGCGGCTGCTGGTGGGCTCCGAGGGCACCCTCGCCTTCTCCGCGGCACTTGAGCTGAAGCTGCAGCCCATCAAACCGCGCAAGGTGCTCGGCATCTGCCAGTTCCCGACGTTCCGCGCCGCCATGGAGGCGACCCGCCATATCGTCGCTCTCGATCCGGAGGCGGTCGAGCTGGTGGACCGCACGATGATCGACCTGGGCCGGGGCATCCCGATCTATCGCGCCACGATCGACCGGATGGTGATCGGCGAGCCGGACAGCCTGCTGATCGTCGAGTTCCACGGCCACGAGGATGGCCCGCTGCTGGCGAAGCTCGGCGAGTTCGAAACGCTGATGGCCGACCTCGGTTGGCCCGGCGCGGTCGTCCCGGCCACGGATGCCGCGTTCCAGGCCGCCATCGCCGCGGTGCGCGAGGCCGGGCTGAATATCATGATGTCGATGAAGGGCGACGCGAAACCGGTCTCGTTCATCGAGGATGCGGCCGTGGACCTGGCTGACCTCGCCGATTACACGGACGGGCTGAACGAGGTGTTCGCACGGCACGGCACCAAGGGAACCTGGTATGCGCATGCCAGCGTCGGGTGTCTCCACGTCCGTCCCGTGCTGAACATGAAGGACGGGGCCGACATCCGCACCATGCGCGCAGTCGCCGCGGAGTGCTTCGCGCTCGTGCGGGAGTACAAGGGGTCGCATAGCGGCGAGCACGGCGACGGCATCGTGCGCAGCGAATTCCATGAGGAGATGTTCGGCCCCAGGATCGTTCGGGCGTTCGAGACGGTGAAGGACGCGTTCGACCCGGCCGGACTGCTCAACCCGAACCGCATCGTGCGCGCGCCACGCATGGACGACCGCAGCCTGTTCCGATACGGCCCTGAATACGGCCCGGCGCCGGGCTTCGTCCCCAAGCTCGATTGGTCCGGCCATCCCGGCCCGCTCGGCGGCATGCTGGGCGCCGTCGAGATGTGCAACAACAACGGCGCCTGCCGCAGCTTCGATGCCGGCGTGATGTGCCCGAGCTACCGCGTGACGCGCGACGAGGAGCACCTGACCCGCGGCCGGGCGAACACGCTGCGCCTGGCCCTGACCGGGCAACTCGGCGCGAACGCGATGGCGTCGGACGAGATCGCCGCGGCGATGAAGCTCTGCGTGTCCTGCAAGGCGTGCCGGCGGGAGTGCCCAACCGGGGTCGATATGGCGCGCATGAAGATCGAGGTTCTCGCGGCGCGCGCCGAGGCGCACGGGGTCGGGGTGCGCGAGAGGCTGGTAGCGGAGATGCCGCGTTACGCGCGCCTGGCGTCACGTTGCGCCCCGCTCGCCAATCTTCGGAACAACGTGCCGGCCCTGCGCCGGCTGTCCGAGCGGGCTCTCGGCCTGTCAGCATCACGCGCCCTGCCCCGCTGGCGGCGCGACGCCTTCCGGGACGCGGAGGCGCCTGCCGCTCCGGCGCCGAACGGCGACGTGCTGCTGCTCGCGGACACATTCAACCGGTATTTCGAGCCGGAGAACCTGCGCGCCGCCATCCGTGTGCTGCGGGCGGCCGGATACCGGGCCGTCATGCCCGAAGCCAGGGGCCGTCCGATCTGCTGCGGCCGGACCTACTTGTCCGCCGGCATGGTCGAGCGTGCCCGCGCGGAGGCCGCGCGGGTCCTTCGCGCCCTGGCAGGCCCGCTCCCCGTTATCGGGTTGGAACCCTCCTGCCTCCTGACGCTCCGTGACGAAGTTCCGGCCTTGCTGCCCGGCGCAGCCGCGTCCGACTTGTCCGCGCGGGCCATGCTGCTCGGCGAGTTCCTGGCTCGGCACGGGACCGGCCTCACGTTGAGGGCAGTCTCTGGCACCGCGCACGTCCACGGGCATTGCCATCAGAAGGCATTCGGCGCCTTTGACGCCGGGCTCGCGTCGTTGCGGCGCGTGCCGGACCTGGATGTGCGCCCGATCGTCTCGTCGTGCTGCGGGATGGCCGGCGCATTCGGCTATCAGGCCGAGACGCAGACGGAGTCCCGAGCCATGGCGGAAGCGTCGCTGCTGCCGGCAGTGCGGGCAGCCCTCATGTCCGATCTCATCGTCGCGGACGGCACCTCGTGCCGTCATCAGATTGCCGATCTGTCCGGCCGGACCGCGATGCACTCCGTTCAGGTGCTGGCGCGAGCCTTGGATTCGAGCCTTGGATTGAAGGGTCGCGGGTGCGATCCGCCCGGGTAATGGCGGTAACCGGGGCAAAAGTCCGGGGTTGGATCCGATTTAGTGCTTGCCCCGACGCGGCGGCGTACGATTCGCTCGCCGCATGTCACCCGCTCCTGAGCCGTCCAACCTTTCGCGCGCCGAGCTTGAAGCGCGCCTGATCGACCTGTTCG
>JBBSIT010000534.1:0-4000 GCA_038231995.1 Acetobacterales bacterium
CCCAGGCATCGGCTGACCAGCTGCGTGAGGGACCGCGGTGAACTGCCATCAATATCTCCCGGCTCAGGGTGACCGGCGCCGGTCATGGTTCCGGCACCCCGTGCTCCTGCAACGTCCAGAGCGGTTCGCAACCGCGGGCCGTACATGAACGGCGCCTGTCAAATCCACGAGTGCGACGGCTCGATCAGGCGCTTTTGCCCCCAAAGGCTGCGAAATCCCCCTCGATCGCCCGCTTCGCCAGCTTCTGCACCGTGCCGCCGGGCGATGACCTGCTCGGCTTTCGGACCGCGATGGCTTGGTCGTGGGCAACGCCGAGCCCGCGCTGCCGCCTGGCGGAATGATCACGGGCACAATCATCCGACCGGCAGGGGCGGTGTCGGGATCGGTTCCGGTCTCGGCGGCACTTCCAAGGGCGGCACGGGCAATGGCGGCGGACCCGGCGGCGGAGCGGGATTCGGGAATGGCTGTGGCATTTGCAGAGTCACCGCACTCTCTCCCTGTGCTGCGATCCATGGCCCGTCGAACCCTTGAGGGCCGACATCCCCGACAGGGCGGAGGCCGATCGCCGTCTCCGCGGTCAGGGCCGCCGCTACGGACCATTGACTGGCATAACGCCCGGCCTGGCCGGGTGTTTCCCCGGCGCCCCCATGCACGCTGGGCCTGCACGGTTTCCCTGAGACGGTTCCGTGGGTCGTGGTGACCGCGGTCGAACCGCAGATTGAACCCACGGTCGCCGGTGCTGCCCTTGCCGTGCTTTCGACCGCTTCAGCACGCTGTCCAGCGCGACGCTCGGTGAGCGGTGCGCTACGGCGGCGGAGGCGTGGCCGCCATCGTATGTCCGGCCGATCGGCTAGAACCCGCTACGAAGGCCGCCACCGAACACCAGGAAGAGGATGAGGAGCACCACGAGCAGGCCCAAGCCCCCGCCGAGGCCGCGGCCACCGTAATAGCCCTGGTTGTAGCCGTAGTAGCCGCCGCCTCCGAACAGGACGAGAAGCACTATGATCACCAGGATGGGGGTCATGGGGTATCCCCTTCGAACAGCACCGCAGCCATGCGGGACCTCGTTGCACGGATCGGCCGGTTGGCAGCCGTGGCTTGAGCATCGTAGAGCGAGGCCCCTTCTACCGCCAGGGGCCAGACGGCCCGTGTCGGGATTGGGAGCTTGCTCAGCCAAGGCGTCCACGGCCCAGAGCCAGAGCAGCACCTTCTTGGCCGTCGTGCGTTGCTATCGAGTGGCCCAGCCTCTTCAGCGGCCTTTGCAGGAGATCGTCATGCGGCACCAACGGCATCTCGCTTCCCCGACCGGCATTGCCATGCTGCCAGCGGCGTTGTTCGTCGCCGCGGCACTGCAAGGCTCCGCGGTGCAGGCCCAGACTGTGCCGCCCGTGCCGGCGCTGCCCCCCGCCGCCCAGCCCACGGCGCCGGCCGAGATCCAAGGCGGCGGCCCGGCAACACGGACCGAACCGCCGCGGGCTGCCGATCCGGCACGCCCCTCCCCGCCGACAGCCCTCCCCGCCCCGCAGCCCGGGGCGCGCGACCGAGGCGTGATCACCCCACCTCAGTCCGCCGACCCGGGATTGAGGATCCCTCCACCCGCAAGCGGCGCAACGCCGGTGATCCCTCCTCCGGGCTCGCCGGGGGGCGACCCGCGCGTCGTGCCAAAGTAGCTTTCCTACATGCGCGCGGGAGCCGGGGGCGGCGTGATGTCGTCGTTCGGCGGGCTCTCGACCGGCGCGTCGCGGTCGTCCGGCGCAGGCTGGCCGGACGGGCCCATCGCGCCCATGGCGCCCATCGTTGTGCCTGACATGGCTCTCGCCGTTCGTGCTGGGTGGCTGGGAGCCGAGCGCCCGCAGGGGTGTTCCACATGGTCAACGGCTGCGCCGTGCACTAACCACCGGAGCGCCGGTCCGGCTCAGCCCGGAGACATGCGGCGGCTATGCCCTGCTCATGGGGTATCTGGATAGATCGTCGAATTCCGCCGTTCCTGGGCTTGCCGGAGAAGTTGGATCACCTCCTCGTTCGTCGTCTGGTCGAAGTTCTCGTAGTGCGCCCCCACCGCCCGGAACATGGCAGGGGTGGACAGGCACACGACTTCGTCGGCGTCGGCCGAGAGCGCGGCCACGGTGTCCGGGGGTGCCACCGGCACCGCGAGCACCAGGGATCGTGGGTGCAGGCGCGCCAGCGCGCGTAGCGCAGCCCGCGCCGTCCCGCCCGTGGCGATCCCGTCATCCACCACGATCACGGTGCGTCCTGCCGGCGACAGCGCCGGGCGGGCGCCCCGATAGAGTTCCCGGCGGCGCTCGATCTCGGCAAGCTGCCGCCGGGTCTCTCCTTCGATGTAGCCGGGCGGCGGGTCCAGCAGCCTGACCAGCTCGTCGTCGAGCACGACCTGCGGCTCGGGTCCGTCCACCACGGCGCCGATGCCGAACTCCGGCTGGTGCGGGGCGCCGATCTTGCGGACCAGCAGCACGTCGAGCGGCGCATCGAGCGCCCGCGCCACCTCGTAGCCGACCGGCACGCCGCCCCGGGGCAGGGCGAGCACGATCGGCTCGACGCGCTTGAAGTGCATCAGAGCTGCGGCGAGCCGGCGTCCGGCGTCCCGGCGGTCAGCGAAGACGACCATCTGCCCCATGTCCCTTGCGGCCTCGCACCCGAGCGGAGTCCGTGCAGCTCTCCACGATGCGGTGGCTGTGCTCCGCGTCCTCCGGTCCGCTCTCCCACAGGCGCATCGAGATGGCCCGGCCGTTGGGCGAGTGGGCGGCATCGACCTTGATGATGCTGGTATCCGGCACGGTCCCTCTCCTGGGCTGGAGGCCACGACGGGTCGCCTCGGTTCCTGTCCAAATGTCCGGCTCGGCACCGGAGTTCCGGCGGGCTGCCCTGTCTCGGGCACGCCGGCCGCAACGCTGGCCAGAGATCGAGCCCGGTATTCCTTGCCACGGCGTCCCGGACCTATGCCGGTTGGGATGCGCCCTGCCGCGGGTTGGCAACCCTCGCGCCGTGTGCGCCGTTTCACCGGACGGACCCTGCCCATGTCCGGTCACGGGACTTAATCCTCCGGCGATCGACGCGGCACAGGGCCAAGCGTTGTGCCCTGTGGCCTCCAGTCCAGCTGCACCATGCCGGGCCGTTGCGCCAGGGCGGCCAGGAAGCGGGGCGGCCGCATGTCGGCCTGCCGGCCGCGCCACCTCACGTCGCAGTGGAAGCTGCATCGTCCCTCGCCGGGCACGTAGGTCATGGCGTAGGCGGCAAGGCGGAACCCTTCGTCCGTCAGGCAGGTCCTGATGTCCTCCTCTGTCGGACCGCCTGGCCCGGCGGCCACGACGAGCAGGGCGCGGCGGTCCTGCGGCATGCGCTGCTCCGCCCATTTCAGCGCCGAGAGCACGACCAGGCACAGGCCCAACGCCGCGAGCCCGAGCCCGATCTGGCCGCCGCCGAAGCACAGCCCGATCACCGTAGTGAACCACAGCGTGGCGGCCGTCGTGACGCCAAGCACCCTGTCGTCGCGCCGGATGATCGCGCCGGCGCCGATGAAGCCTATCCCCGACAGGATGCCGAGCGGCAGGCGCATCACGTCCATCGTGACGAAGGCGTCCGCCTGCCGTCCGGCCGTGCCCAGCAGCAGGTTCGCCTGGATCATCGCGACGGAGGCGGCCAGGCAGACCAGGAGAGTGTTGCGCAGGCCGGCAGGCCGCCCGTGCTCGCTGCGGTTGAAGCCGATCAGCACCCCGGCCACGACCGTCAGGGCCAGGCGGAGCGCGATGTCGGTCCATTCCAGGGACGTGGGCATGGCTCTCCTTGATGGTGGCCGCGGGGTCCGACCCTACGACATGCCGTCGTTGCCCTGAACCATTGCCCGAAACCGGCTGCCCGGTGCCGTCCGCTACGACATCCCCGGCGTGGTCGGGCCGGACGAATATCACACACGGATGCCCGGCGCCGACGGCCCCGGCCTCGACGCGCAGGGCAATCGAGTGAATAGGCCCGGCAGGGATTC
>JBBSIT010000535.1:0-4000 GCA_038231995.1 Acetobacterales bacterium
GGATGCTTGCGCCGTCGCCGATCGCCTCTGGGTCAAGGACCACCTCGATCTCGAGGAGGAGAAACTACGGGTCTCAAGCTAAACCGCGTCCAGTTTGGAAAGCATAGTGCCGCCCCTGTGATCAGGGGCACGGCATCGCAGTCACCTTCTCTGGCCAGAGGCGGACAGGACCATGGTTGTCAAACTGGACGCGGTTTAGACGTGGTTTAATTTCAAACTGGGGTACCACTCGCTTGCGGGTTTGCAGCCCGTGGCGCATCCGCTATGGGTGCGGACCCCCGCGCGAGAGCAGCAGCCCAGGATGTCGAGCACCCTTCGCACCGTCGAACCGCCGCCGCCCGAGCGGGAGCTGCTCGCGCTCCGCGCCGAGCTGGACCGCCTGGACGACGCCGTGCATGACCTGCTGATGCGCCGGGCCGAGGTGGTGGGGCGCGTCGCCTCACTGGGCGTGAAGGGCAGCGTGCCGCTGCGTCCGGGGCGGGAGGCGTCGATCATCCGCCGCCTGCTCGCCCGGCATGCCGGCAAGCTGCCGATGGTCGGCATCGTCCGCATCTGGCGAGAGCTGATCTGCGCCAGCACGGCCCTGCAGCGGCCGCTGCTCATCACGGTCTGCGAGCTGGATGAGGACCGCGCCACGCTGGCCGCGGCGCGCGAGCATTTCGGCGCGCTTACCCCGCTGCGCATGCACCGCTCCGCGGCGCAGGCGGTGCGCGATGTCAGTTCCGGCGCCGCCACAGCCGCCGTGCTGCCCATGCCGGCTGAGGAGGAGGCGCCAGGCGCCGCCTGGTGGACCGCCCTGCTGCACGGCAGGACCGAGGCGCCGCGCCCAAGGGACGGGGGCACGGACGATTCGCGCATCCATGTCGTGGCCCGGCTGCCATTCTGGGCGCCGCGGCCGGAGGGAGCGCCGAAGGTGCAGGCGCTCGTGGTGTCGGCAGCCCCTCCGGACCCGAGCGGGCAGGACCGTTCGCTGCTAGGCCTCGAACTGCCGCTCGACGTGAGCCGCGCCCGGCTCGGCGCCGCGCTGTCCGACGCCGGGTTCGACTGCGGTCCCGTCATCCTGCGCCGCGACCCCGGCGCGCTCGTCGCCCACGCGCTTGCCGACGTGGACGGCTTCGTGACCGATGCCGACTCGCGCCTGGCCGCCTTGGCCGCCGTGCTGCGCCCGCCCGTCGTGCTCGGCGCCTACGCCGTCCCGGTCGCGCCGGCGCAGGGAGAGGCCCAGTGAACGCGCGTCTGAGTCCCCGCCCGCGGCCCGAGGTGCTGCGCATCCAGCCCTATGTCGGCGGCGAGAGCTCCATGCCCGGCGTCAACCGCGTCGTGAAGCTGTCATCCAACGAGGGCGCCTTCGGGGCGCCGCCGGCGGCCCAGGCCGCGTACGCCGCGGCGGCGGCCGAGCTGCACCGCTACCCCGACGGCGGCAGCACGGAGCTGCGCCGGGCCATCGGCGCGCGCTTCGGGCTGGACCCCGAGCGGATCGTCTGCGGCGCCGGGTCGGACGAGCTGATCGCGCTGCTGATCCAGAGCTATGGCGGGCCGGGCGCCGAGATCATCATGAGCCAGTACGGCTTCACGATGTACGAGATCGCGGGAAGCCTGGCCGGCAGCCGCGTCGTGAAGGCGCCCGAGCGGAACCTGACGGCGGATGTGGACGCGATGCTGGCCTGCGTGTCGCCCGCGACGCGCATCGTGTTCCTGGCCAATCCCAATAACCCCACGGGGAGCGTCCTGCCGTCCTCCGAGGTGGAGCGGCTGCGCGCCGGGTTGCCGCCCGAGGTGCTGCTGGTGCTGGATGCGGCGTATGCCGAGTACGTGGACCGTCCCGATTTCGACGCCGGTGCCAAGCTCGTGGACGCGGGCGACAACACCGTGATGACGCGCACGTTCAGCAAGATCTTCGGCATGGGCGGCGTGCGGCTAGGCTGGGCCTACGCGCCCGCCGCGGTGGCGGACGTGCTGAACCGTGCGCGCGGGCCGTTCAACGTGAACCTGCCGGCCCAGGACGCAGGGGCCGCGGGGGTGGCCGAGCCGGGCTGGGTCGAGCCCGTCCGCGCCCACAACACCCGCGCCCGCGCCTGGCTCAGCGCCGAGCTGGAGCGGGCGGGCCTCCGGGTCTGGCCGAGCGAGGGCAACTTCCTGCTGGCCGACTTCGCCACGCCTGAGCGGGCCGAGGCTGCCGACCAGTTCCTGCGCCGCCGCGGGCTGATCGTGCGCGCGATGCGGAGCTACGGCCTGCCGCACTGCCTGCGCATCACCGTCGGCGCCGACGAGGAGTGCGCCATGGTGGCCGAGACGCTGGCGTCGTTCATGGCGGACCAGGCGGCCGATGCCTGATCCGGCTGGCGTGGCCGCTCCGGCGCCCCTGTTCGAGCGGCCCGTGTTCGAACGGTTGGCGCTGATCGGCATCGGGCTGATCGGCAGCTCCGTCGCGCGCATCGCCATGGAGTATCGGAGCCTGGCGGCCGAGGTGGTGGCCAATGCCCGCACCGCCGCGACGCTCACCCGCGTCGAGGAGCTCGGCATCGCCGACCGGGTGGAGGCCGACCCGGCGCGCGCGGTCGAGGGCGCGGACTGCGTCATGCTCTGCGCCCCAGTTGGCGCCTACGCCGATATCGCCGCGCGCATCGCCCCGCACCTGCGGCCCGGCGCCGTGCTGACGGACGTGGGCAGCACCAAGCAGTCCGTCATCCGCGACGTGGGACCGCTCGTGCCGGCCGGCGTGCACTTCGTCCCGGCGCATCCGGTGGCGGGCACGGAGTATTCCGGGCCGGACGCCGGGTTCACGACGCTGTTCCAGGGCCGCTGGTGCCTGCTGACGCCGCCGCCGGGCACGGATGCGGACGCCGTCGAGCAGGTAGCCGAGCTGTGGCGCCGCTGCGGCAGCATGGTGGAGACCATGGAGCCGGGCCACCACGACCGGGTGATGGCCATCGTCAGCCACTTGCCGCATTTGATCGCCTTCACCATCTGCGGCACGGCCGACGACCTCGCGGCACAGGGCGGCGACGACGCGAGCCGCAGCGAGGTGCTGAAGTTCGCCGCCTCCGGCTTCCGCGACTTCACCCGCATAGCCGCCAGCGACCCGGTGATGTGGCGCGACGTGTTCCTCAACAACCGCGATGCGCTGCTCGAGATGCTCGCCCGCTTCACCGAGGACGCGCAGGCCATGGCGCGTGCAGTGCGCTGGGGCGACGCCGGCTACATCGAGGACCGCATCGTCCGCGGCCGGGCGATCCGACAGGGCCTGATCGAGCTGAAGCAGGCGTGACGGATTTCTCCACGCTTTGGGACTGGCGCCGCCGGGTCGCGGCGCTGTACGGCGAAGTCCGCGCCGAGCCTGATCCGCAGGCGGCCTGGCAACGTTGGCAGGCGGTGCGCGCCGACCTGTTCCGGGCACATCCGCAGACGCCGCTCGACCCCGGCGCGCCCGCGCCCGCGTATTTCCCGTACGACCCGGCGCTTCGCCTCGCCGCCGCTCTATCACCGCTCGACGCGCCGGAGGAGCTGTTCCCCGCCGGCCCCGACGGCGAGCTGCGCATGCGTCCGTTCGCCCGCACTGACGGACTGGCGGCGGCGCTCGGCGGCGAGCTGACGCTCTACTGGCTGCTCGGCTACGGCGGCGGCGTGTTCCTGCCCTTCGCGGACGTGACGAGCGGGCGGGAGACGTTCGGCGCCGGGCGCTACCTGCTGGACACGATCAAGGGCGCGGACCTCGGCGCGTTGCCGGATGGCCGGGCCGTGCTGGACTTCAACTTCGCCTACAACCCGTCCTGCGCCTATTCGCCGCGCTGGACCTGCCCGCTGGCGCCGGCGGCGAACCGGTTGCCGGCGGCGGTCCGCGCGGGCGAGCGGACGCCAGGCTGATGCTGGACCACGTTTCCATAACCGTTACCGATTTCCCGCGCGCCCTGCCGTTCTACGACGCCGTCATGGCCGCGCTCGGCGTGTCGCGCATCTATGCCCGGGACGACGCAGCGGGCTACGGCGTCAGGAACCGGCC
>JBBSIT010000536.1:0-3981 GCA_038231995.1 Acetobacterales bacterium
ACAGCCTCCTCAGTAACCCGTCTGGCCTGCTCGGTGGGCAGCCGCTCTGTCGCAGTCGAGGCGGGGTTCAGCGCCGCCTGGATGCGCTCGCGCACGGCTTCCACGCCTTCGACCAGGATCACGTCCGCCATGTCCGACCTGTCGCGGCGCCGGACCCGCCAGGGCGTCGCCAGCACCAGGTCGACGCCGGCCTTCCGCCACCGCTGGACGGTCTTGCGGAGCGCCTTGGCGGCCTGTCCATACCGGGCGTCATGCGTCGGCGGATTGTCGTCGGCGACCACCACGACCCGGCGGCCGAATGGAGGGGCCAGCTTCCCGACCCCGCCCAGCGCAACCCATGTCTCAAAGCCGGTGCTGGGGTAGGCGGCAAGGCCGGTTTCAGGCCCTTCCGCGAGAAGGAGCGGGCCGGCCGGGTCGCCCGGAAAGCGAACCGCAGCGCCTTCCAACGGACCATTGGTCAGTTTCACGCCCTTGAGCCGGCGGCGCTCCATTTCTTCGGCGCCAACCTTGCCGCCGTCCTCGCCGAGATGGATGCGCTGGACGGCCTGCACGGTGCCGTCAGGTGTCGTGGCGACGGCAAGGAGGGCACGATAGCCAGGGTGCCATAGGATCGATGCCGGCCAGCCTGCCGCTGGCTCGGGGATGCCGCGGACCTGCTTCAGGTAGTACTCGCCGAGGGTGGCGCTGGTGACTGGTATCCCGCCGGCCGCGATGCGCTGCACCGTGGCGATCTTCTCAGCTCGCTCCGCCGCGGCCTCGGCTGCTTCGTCCTCGTCTGGCGGAGGGGGCGCAGATCGAGCCCGCGCTTTGAGCGGCTCGTCCTCATCGGCCTCAAGCCCGGTCCAGTTACGCGCCCAGGCCAGCGCGTCCGGAAAGCTGCACCCGTTGACGTGGCGGATCAGGCCGAGGAGGTCGCTGCCCTCTCCGCTTTCATGCGCGAACCACAGTCCTCTCTTGGAACCGCGGACCTCGACGGCGAGGCTGCCCTTGCCGCCCCAGCGGAGCGTGTTCTTCGTGCTATGCGCCTTGCTCGGCGCGCCCAGCAACGCTTCCGCAACGCCAGCCGCGTCCGCACGCAGGGCAGCGCGCAATTCGTCCAGATTGTCACCGGCGTCCTTCACGCGGCGCCTGATCCTGGACCCGTCGCCGTCATGCTCGCCCCGCCGCCGGCAGGGCCATCGCGAGGATTTCACGCTTGGCGTAGTCCCGAAGGTCGGCACGATCCGAAAGGATCAGCACCGCCCCGCCGGCCTGCACGCTCGCGACGATCTCCGCCATCATTGCCGGGCTGATCGGCGTGGGATCGCCCCCTAGCATCGCGATCGCATGCGAGAGCTGAGGCAGCAGATCAGTGATCGCACGGTGTGGTGGGCAGACGCCGATGATGGTGCGGAACGGGCAGCGGTCGAAGGCTTCGGCCCAGGTCTTAGGAACGGCGGGACCGCGCTGCTCGCGACTGCGCTTCGTGGTTCTCATGCCCGGCCACCATCGGGACTGGTGATCGTGATCGGGCGCAGGTCGGGCCAGATCCTACGCAGCGCGATCACCGCTTTCTGCTGGATGCCGTGGCGAGTAGTCGCGCATTTCCGGCAGATCGCGAGTGCGATCGCGTTGACCGGATCGTCACAAGCCGGCCGGGCGATGACGAAGCTGAAGCCGCTGCCCCACAGGGGGCGCGGACATGAGCCGCACAACATCGGCCTCTTGGTGCGCGACATGGCTTCGATCCGCTTCGCCGTGTCCACCAGCGCTCGCATTCTCCGCATGGCGTCCAGGTCGCCGGCCAGAGCTGCGCCTAGAACATCGACCGCATCGACCAACCGGATAACTTCGATCTCGATCGCGCCACCAGCTTGCTGCTGCACGGCCTCCATGCCGGCCACCCAGTTCGCTCGGCTTTCGGGTGCGAGCGGCATCGTCACGACCTCGCCCATAGGACGGCGATCTCCGCCTCAATGGACGCTCGGCACCCAGGTTGAAGGGCGTAGACGGGCCAACACCGCCCCTGCCCGTCCTGCCGCTCCGGCGGCTTGATCGTCAGCCTACCGTCCGGGCGCTCCTCGACCCGCATGCCGGTCAGATTGACCCATGGCAACCGGACCTCGGCAAAGCCGAGCGTGGGCGAGACACGGTGCAGGCGGACACGCTCGACCGTGGCGGCCTCTACTTCGCGCGCGCTCACTGCATCTGCTCCCGAGGCACAGGAACCGGATGGATGCCGCCGTCCAGAGGCTGCACGCGCAGGATGCGCCCCGGCGGCATAGTGCGCAGCGCCAGGGCCGTCCAGGCATCAACCTGCGCGGTGCACGTCTCAACCAGCACAAGGCGCTGGCACGCCTTCGCCATGCTGACCGCGAACTCGTAATGCTCGGGCAGCCCGCCAGCCGCATGCAGCATGGCGTTCCGGCCCCAACGCATGATGCGAGCGGCGTAGCGCCAGCCATCGAGACCAAGCCGAGTCGTGTCGCAGTCATCAAGGAGCACGACGATGGCGGGACGCCTGGTGTCGTCCAGCTTGGATAGCGGGGGCGTCTGCCCCATGCCAAGGATCGTCACCGCGATCTCGTCGGCTCCAACGCCCCGGAGCAACGGTGCACGAAAGCCCTCGTCGGCCACCTGCGCCACGGAGATGGCCAGTGCGATGCGATAGGGCGTGGTAGTCTTGGCAGAAAGGACCATGGCCGGACCAGACTGCGTTGCGGGCGACGCCGAGAAGGCAGACGGAGTGCCTCCCCAGTCGCCGTGGCGACCAAAGGGCGCGTTCATGGCGCAGCGCTCCGATACGCTCGGCATCCGCCACCGCCTGTTGCAGCCGCTCCAGGACCGCTTTCGCCTGGTCCCCAGCAGGAGCGCCAGACGCGAGGGTGAAGGCGTCCTGAACGACCTTCTCGCCGAGTGGCACCAAGCTCTCGCCCAAATCGATCAGCTGGCGCCGTATCCAGTAGTCCCGAATCGACGCCGCGGCCTCGACCAGGTTGATTTCCAGATCCTGCGCCGACACGGCGAGCTGGTGCAGGTATGCGGTCCCGCCTACCTCCTCCAGCACCAGTTCAAGGGCTGGCTCGGCACCATCTGCCACGTCCTGCAGCAGCGTGCTGCCGGCGTAGCCCGCCACTTCCCGCGCCACGATCCGCTCGAAGATGGCGACGTGCACCGGGTCCGCGAAGTGATGCGGCTGCACCGGAAGATCGGTTGCGGACGAGCCGTCCTTGGTTAACAGAGCGCCCAGGAGGCGCCGTTCCGTCCCGCAGTTACCAGGTGGGACGGCAAACGACGGATCGAAAAGGTGGGTAGTTGAAGCAGGCATGATCGCGTCCTCGTTGGACGCGGACGGTGCTAGCGTTCAGGCCGAATTGGTCTTATATACGCGGTGCCCGCCCAGGCACATTTGTACTGCCAACCCAGCCCCGCATCGCACGCACCGTTCGCGTGATGATGTGGGGCTGTTCGCTTTAGGCGGCGGCGTGTTCGACGGGCGCGGAGCTGCGGCGAGCGCGGCTCGGCTTCTCGACCTGCAACGGCAGCATGCCGAGCATTCGGGCGATGTTCGGCACCTCTGCTTTCCGCACATAGTGACGTCCGTTGACCACCTCCGTGCGGAGATGGCCGTCCAGCACCATCATGTGTAGCTTGCGATAACCCGGCGATCGGCTGGTGATGCCCGGCAGGGCGTCGAGCTCAGGAGACAGCCGCGGAAGCAGTATCTCGGCAGCGGTGCTGAGCAGGTTCTCTCGTGAGAGGGCCATGGAACACTTTTCCTTTTGACAGGGGAGTGGCCAGGCCGCGCTGACGAGGAGGTTGAGATTTCTCTCTCTCTCCCATATACTCAGGACTTGCGACAGCACTCGGGGCAAATCCCCGGGCAAAGACGGAACGGCAGCCGATCTGTACCGCTTTCCGAACCAAAAATAGAATGCAAACTCAGACCTGTAGAGTGGGACGCCAACTCCGACCTTTGTTCTGCTGCACCTGCGTGCCCGG